>JAHEBG010000356.1 GCA_024642445.1 Gammaproteobacteria bacterium
CGCGCACGGTTTCGGCGCGGAAGCGTTGGCACAGCTGACCCGGTTGTATTGGTATACCGTGGAATTCGGCCTGATTAACACGCCAGAAGGCCTGCGTATCTTCGGTGCCGGCATTCTCAGCTCGAAAGGTGAATGCGATTACAGCCTGAATTCCGAGGCGCCGAACCGGATCGGTTTCAATCTGAAGCGGGTGATGAACACCCGATACCGCATCGATACTTACCAGAAAACCTATTTCGTCATCGAAAGTTTCCAACAGCTGTTCGATGCCACCTTGGCCGACTTCGGCCCGTTGTATCCGGAACTGGCCGCGCGTGAAACCGTACCGGCCGGCAATGTACTCGAAAGCGACACGGTATTCCATCGCGGCAGCGGTGAAGGTTGGCTGCTCGACGGCGACATCTGATTGCCGAAAAAAATCCCGGCCTAGACCGGGATTTTTTGTAGCGCAGGATGCATCTTAGAAACGGTAGACCACACCGACACTGGCATTGGTCTGGGTGAAATTCAGATCACCGTTGAAATCCAGCTTGGCGGCGGACACATCAAGGTTCTGCCTGGTGATGTTCAGGGTCAGCCCCCAGCGTTCTTGTGGAAACCATTCCAAACCGGCATTCACATACGACACAGAGGTTTCGTAAGCGTTTAAATTGGCATTGAAATAGCCGGCGTCTATCTTGACCCGCCAGTCCTCGGCAGGCAACCAGCGCCAACCGAAGCCGATGCTAGGTGCCGGCAAACTTGGTGAGACTGCCGCAGAGACGGTGCCGCTAGCGACCGGAACGCCATTGGCATCGACGGTCATTTCAAGCATGGCGTCTATATTGTAGTAGACCACGCCCACCCGTGGTCCGAGCGCCCAATTGTCATGATTGGCGGCCCACCAGGTGTACGACAGGTCATAGGTCCGCAGCTTGCGTTCGGCCTTTACCGTGGAATTGACCGCATAGGTAACGCCATCGAAGACCACATCGCGGTCTAGCTTGCGCGTGGCGTTATCGCTGTCGTTGTAAATGCTGAGTGCGAATTCATGGTTGTCCCAAGGGCGCCAGGTACCGCCGATGAAGGCCACCACGTTGCTGCTGTCGACACCCAGATCCTTGTCGAAATCGATTGGCGTACCGTTACCGCTGGTTCCGTCGGCTCGCACTTCTGTGTTCACATTGGGCAGGGCCAGACGCAACGAAATGCTGCCCTGGTCAAGGGCGGTCAGCGCATCCTGGGCCGAGGCTGCAGACGGCAACAGCGTTGCCAGAAGGGTCGCAAACGCGGTTCGTGTCATTGTATTCATGTATGTTTAATCTCATGTGAAATTGCCAGACGGCAGATACTTTCTATTCTGCCACCGAATCTGGCGAAGTCAATGACTGCCGTCGGGCGCAAATCGCTTATTGCTTGCACGGTTATCTATCAGGACTTCTTGCATAGACGGATGTCTATCCTTATTTCAGCAACGTGACCGCCAGCACCACGCCCAACATCACCAGCATGGCGGTTCCGAAACGATACGCAAAGCCGCGCTCACCGGCAACCCAAGCAATACCGGTTTTGGTGGCAGCGCTGACTGCCAACAGGCCCAACAAGCCCCAATGGCTGGTCGGCAATGCCATGGCACCGCTTTGTACCAATTGCGCCAGCCCAATCAGGGCCGCATGCACTTCGGCTGCCGCCGATAACAATGCCAAGGTTACCGCCCATCCCGGGCCCAATACCCGGTTCATCCATGCACTGAAAACCAAAATACCGGCGATAACCGCCACCAATGCCAAGGCATCGCGGATACGAAACATGCGTTTCTGGGCTAAAGCCGAATCCGGCGGCAGGGTTGCGCTACGGTGCATGCCGAAAATGCTGAGCAGCAACAGGGAAACGAATGCTGCCACCAATTCCGGCCATAGCGCTTGCAGCAATGCCGGTGATACTGCCCATAGAATGGGCACGAACAGACTGACCGAAGCGGCATTGGCCAACAGCGCCGCAGCCAATGCCGAGGCGCTCAAGACAGGACTTGTGCGCGCGATTTGCGAAAAATTCAATGTCTCCGCCGTGGACGATACATAACCGGCGAAAAACCCGGCCAAAGGCAGTCCCCATCGGTTGCCAATCAGTCGCAAGGCGGTATGTGCCAGTGCACCCACCAGCATCACCAACACCACCAAACGCCAAAGTTTGGCGGGATTCAGCACCCCGAAGGCGTCCAGCGGATGATCGGGCAGCAA
>JAHEBG010000040.1 GCA_024642445.1 Gammaproteobacteria bacterium
CCTGCAAATCAATACCGATGGCGCGCGCATCCACTTCGGCATGGTAGCCCAGCAATACCTTTTCCTCATGCATTTTGCGTACACGCTCGAGCGCGGTAGAGGCTGCGATTTGCGCATGTTCGGCAAGGTCCTTATTGGGTATCCGTGCATTGTTGCGTAGTAGTCGCAAAATTAGCCGGTCAATTCGGTCAAGCTTCATATATTTACTCAAATAAGAAATAATATTCGGTTATTCGCTAATTATACAAATTATTGTGCAGTATGAAGGCATATTCTCAGGAGAATACAATGTCTCATCTTGACACCTTGGCTGTGCATGCGGGTCGCGAAGATTTCAGTAGAATTGGCGTGCACGCCCCGCCTATCGATCTCTCGACCACATACCCAACTCCGGATCTGGCTATAGGCACTGCCAGTTTCGATGCGCTGGTGGCAGGTGAGGCGAGTGCTGAAAATCCGATTTACGCACGCTTGCACAATCCTACGGTAGCGCGTGTGGAAAACGCAGTGGCACAACTTGAGGGCATGCCTGCCTGTGTGGCCTTCGGTTCCGGTATGGCGGCAATGACTGCGGTTCTGCTGGAGGCCAAAAGCCGGGGTAATCATGTTCTGGCGGTTCGTCCGGTGTACGGTACATCCGATCATCTGTTGGCTTCGGGTTTATGCGGATTAGAAACCGAGTTCGTCAATGCCGATGAAATCGCGGCACGCCTGCGGGCGGATACCGCACTGGTCATCATTGAGACGCCGGCCAACCCCACCTTGCAATTGGTGGATATTGCCGCAGTGGTGGAAGCGGCCGGTTCGGTACCGGTGTTGGTTGATTCCAGCTTTGCGCCACCCTGTATCCAGCGGCCGGTTAATTTCGGTGCGGCCTATGTGTTGCATAGTGCTACCAAATTCCTTTCCGGGCATGGCGATGTTATGGCCGGTGTCGTATCGTGCAGCGAACAGCGCGCCAAGCCCTTGCGTACGGTACGTGCAGCAACCGGTGCCTTGCTGCATCCTCTGGCGGCATATCTGTTGCACCGTGGTCTGGCTACACTGAATCTTCGGGTGGAGCGTGCTCAACGCAATGCTGAAATCATTGCCTTGCGCTTGGCCAGGCATCCCGCGGTTGCCTCGGTGCATTTTCCGTCACTGCATAGCGGTTCTCAAGCGGAAATTTACCGGAAGCAGATGCAAGGGCCGGGCGCTTTGATGGCATTTGAACTCAAGTGCGGTTATGACGCTGCGGCAACTGTGTTGGCATCGGTTCGTCTGTGCACGCCGGCGGTTAGCTTGGGCGCTGTGGATACCTTGATCCAACATCCGGCCGGCTTGACCCATCGCGTGCTGACCGAGGCTGCACGTGAACAGCATGGCATCAGTGACGGTCTGGTGCGTTTATCGGTGGGCATCGAAAACATCGAAGACATCTGGCTCGACCTGGAGCAAGCCCTCAACGCAACTGTTTCAACCGATACAATGCCTCGAGTGCAAGCTTCGGCGTAAGTTCATCGGGGTCCAGTGCGTCCACGGCATCGCGCAATGCATCGGGCTTAACAAACAACCCCATCTGCTGCGGTTGTTCCAAGGCGTTGCTGTGCAGATTCAAGGCCGCATTGTTTTTGTTTTCCAAGCGAGCCAGAACACGGCGTGCCGTTTCCAATACCGGTTTCGGCAAGCCGGCCAATGCCGCTACCTGTAAGCCGAAGCTGCGGTTGGCCGGCCCCTCCTTGACCGCGTGCATGAAAATCAGCTGATCCCCGTGTTCAACGGCATCCAGATGCACATTGCGTATGCTGTTATGGCGTTCGGGTAGCGCAGTCAATTCAAAATAATGGGTAGCGAACAGGCAGTAGGCCTGATTGTCCGTGGCCAATGCTTCGGCGCTGGCCTGTGCCAAGGCCAAGCCATCGTAGGTGGATGTGCCGCGGCCGATTTCATCCATCAGTACCAGCGATTGCCGTCCGGCATTGCGCAGAATGAAACTGGTCTCGGACATCTCCACCATGAAGGTGGATTGCCCGCGCGCCAAATCGTCACCGGCGCCAATACGCGTCAATATCCGGTCTATCGGGCCGATTTCTGCCGATGCGGCAGGCACGAAACTGCCGATATACGCCAATAGCACAATCAAGGCATTCTGCCGCATATAGGTCGATTTGCCGCCCATGTTCGGGCCGGTAATCAGCAGCATCCGGCATTCGCTGTTCAAATGCAGGTCATTGGGTTCAAAAGGCGTGGCCAATACCTGTTCCACCACCGGATGTCGCCCGGCACGGATACAAAGACCTTCCGTTTCCGTGAGTGTGGGCCGGCACCAGTTCAATGCATAGGCGCGCTCGGCGAAGGCCGCCAGCACATCGCATTCGGCCAAGGCCTGTGCACAGGCTTTGAGCGGTTCAAGATGTCGGTTGAGTTCATCCAGTAACTGTTCGTACAGGAAGCGCTCACGCGCCAATGAGCGCTCGCGCGCCGACAGCACTTTATCTTCGAAGCCTTTCAGTTCTTCGGTGATGAAGCGTTCGGCATTGGCCAACGTCTGCCTTCGGGTATAGTGCGCGGGGGCTTTATCGGCCTGGCCTTTACTGATTTCAATGTAATAGCCGTGTACCCGGTTGTAGCCCACTTTCAAGGTGGCAACGCCGGTAGCGGCTTTTTCCCTGGCTTCAAGATCCAGAAGGAATTGATCGGCATGGGTGGACAGCAGTCGCAGTTCATCCAATTCGGCATCGAAGCCCTCGGCAAATACGCCGCCGTCACGAAGAATGACCGCAGGTTGCTCAAGCAGCGCTGCCTGAAGATGGGTAGTGAGTTCCGGATTACGCTGCATTTCCTGCCGCAGCGCCATCAGCCTCTCGGCATCACAGTTGCACAGAACCTCTTGAAACTGTGGCAGCAACAACAATGCATCGCGCAGCGTACTGAGATCGCGTGGGCGTGCACTGCGAAGCGCTATTCGGGTGAGGATGCGTTCCAAATCGCCGATACTGCGGAACAGTAAACGCAGACGCTCGAAGTATTCATCCTGCAGCAATTGCTGTACGGCTGCATGCCGCTGGGTAATGGTTTTTCGATCACGCAACGGGCGATGCAGCCAACGCCGCAACATACGGCCCGCCATTGGGCTGCAGGTGCTGTCGAGAACCCCAAGCACTGTGTGTTGCTGTTGCCCGTCAAAACGTTCATCCAACTCAAGATGGCGTCGGGTGGCGGCATTCATGGCAATGGCTTCATCCGATGATTCCCAGCGCAGGGTGTCCATCTGCGGCAGCCGTTGCTTCTGGGTTTCTTCCAGATAGCCTAATAAAGCGCCTGCTGCAGCAACGGCCATGGCATGCGTGGCATTGCCTGAATCCAAGCCAAAGCCATGCAGATCGGTGACTGAAAAAAACTGCTGCAATTGCCGGGACCCGGTTTCGGCATCGAAATACCATACAGGCCTGCGGCGCAGCCCTTTGTTACCTGTCAAGGCCTGGGCCAGATCTTCGTCATCGGGGATCAGAATTTCAGCCGGATTCAAGCGCGCCAATTCGGCGGCAAGCTGGTCGGCATCGGCGGCATGGCTCAGCAGGAAACGGCCGGCAGCCACATCCGACCAAGCCAAGCCATAGCCGTGTTTGCCATGCACCACTGAAAGCAGTAATTGTTCTTTACGGTCATCCAGAAGGGCTTCATCGGTGAGTGTTCCGGGCGTTATCACCCGCACCACTTTGCGTTCCACCAAGCCTTTGGACAATGCCGGATCGCCGATCTGTTCGCAGATGGCTACCGATTCACCCAGTGCCACCAAGCGCGCCAGATAGCCGTCGGCCGCGTGGTGCGGAACGCCGGCCATGGGTATGGCATTGCCACCGCTCTGGCCGCGTTGGGTCAGCGTGATGTCGAGCAGGCGTGCGGCTTTGCGCGCGTCATCATAAAACAGCTCATAGAAATCGCCCATGCGGAAGAACAGCAATACGTCGGGGTATTCGGCTTTGCCGTGAAGAATTGCCGCATCAGCGGCGTATGCTGGGAAAAATCGTTCGAACTCATGGGGTTTTTCGCTTATGCTTAGGCCATAGTCTAACCCGAGGCCGACCTGGCTTGAACGCTTTTATTGATGTATCCGATACCTCATTGCAACAGGCCGCACATCGGCTTGGTGATCGTTTAATGGAACAGCACCTTACCTTGTGCACCGCCGAAAGTTGCACCGGCGGCTGGATTGCCAAAGTACTGACCGACATTCCCGGCAGCTCAGCATGGTTCGATTGCGGCATGGCCGCCTACAGCTACGAGGCCAAACAAGCCTTGCTCAGAGTACGGCCAGAAACCTTGATGGAACACGGTGCGGTGAGCAAGGAGACAGCGCTGGAAATGGTGTCCGGTGCTTTGATTACCTCCGGTGCCAGCTTGGCGGTGGCCGTTACCGGAATTGCCGGGCCGGGCGGTGGTTTGCCGGATAAGCCGGTAGGTACAGTATGGATTGCCTGGAAACGGCGTGGCCAGTACCCCAGTGCCGACGTGTTCCATTTCGACGGCGACCGTGAAGCCGTGCGCAGGCAGACGGTGGCGGTTGCATTGCAGGGCCTGATAAAACTGACATAGATCGCCTGGAGACCTATGCGTATTCCCCTAATATTTTTATGTTGCGCGTCACTGGCCGTCAGCGCTTTTGCAACGGGCGCTGAAAAATCACCCACTGAATTCGTTCCGCAATGGGCCAAATCCGCGGTCTGGTACCAGATATTTCCCGAGCGCTTCCGCAACGGTGATCCTGATAACGATCCGACTGTAGCCGATATTGCCGGTGCCGACCCGATGGAGCCACCCAAGCAATGGCAGGTGCATCCTTGGGGCAGCGATTGGTACCAATTGCAGGGTTATGAAATTGCCAATGGCGAGCCCGAGCTCTGGAAGCATATGCAGCGGCGACGCTATGGCGGCGATCTGCAGGGCATACTCGATAAATTGGACTACCTGCAGGATCTTGGCGTTAATGCGCTTTACCTGAATCCGGTTTTCGATGCGCCGTCCAATCATAAATACGACGGTGCCAGCTATCACCACATCGATCCGAATTTCGGCCCTGATCCTAAAGGTGATCGCGCGTTAATGGCAACCGAAAATCCGGGTGACCCGAAAACCTGGGTGTGGACCAAGGCCGACGAACTGGCGCTTACGTTGATACGTGAGGCACATAAGCGCGGCATCCGTGTGATTTTCGATGGCGTGTTCAACCATATGGGCTTCAACAGCTTTGCGCTGCAGGATGTGCGCCGGAATAAACTGAAATCGCCTTACCTTGGCTGGTTCACCATAAAAAGTTTCGATGAGCCCTCGGCCGGGGTAAGTTTTGATTATGAAGGCTGGTGGGGCAATAAATCACTGCCTGAATTGCGCGAGGATGCCCAAGGCATTGTTGCCGGACCCAAAGCCTACATTTATGCGGCAACCGAGCGCTGGATGAATCCCAAAGGGCAGGGAACACAGTTCGGCATTGATGGCTGGCGATTGGATGTAGCCTACATGGTGGCGCATCCGTTCTGGAAAGATTGGCGCCGGCATGTGAAATCCATCAATCCGGAGGCATACCTCACCGCGGAAATCGTGAACACGCCGGAGGTGGTCAAGCCGTATCTGCAGGGCGATGAATTCGATGCCGAGATGCACTACAACTTCGCGTTCACCGCCGCTGAATTCCTGTTCAATGAGGGTAGGCACCGAATCAATGCACGTGCCTTCGACAAGAAGCTGGCCGAGCTGCGCACCCTGTATCCGCCCGGTGTGGCTTACGTCAACCAGAATCTGTTCGGAAGCCACGACACCAACCGCATCGGCTCGTATATCGTCAACCGCGATCTTGGCAATTTCCGCGATTGGGGCAAATGGTTCCAGATGTCGCAGCCGGTCAATAATCCCAGTTATCGGGTGCGCAAACCCAATGCAGCCGAGTTGAAGTTGCAGAAATTGTTTGTGGTGTTGCAGATGACTTATGTGGGTGCGCCAATGGTGTACTACGGCGATGAAGTTGGCATGTGGGGTGCCAACGATCCCGACGATCGCAAGCCGATGATCTGGCCTGATATCGTGTATGAGAAGGAACGGGCATTGCCGAATCAGAGCTTACGCCCCGAATCCGAGGCTGACTTGGTTGTGCAGAATGATGACCTGCACGCCTTTTACAAAAAATTGATTGCCATCCGGCTTAGCCACCCTGCGCTTCGCACGGGAAGCTACCAAACGCTCATGGCAGACAATGCCACTGATGTGTTTGCCTATGAGCGCCGTGAAGGTGATGACGCGGTCTGGGTCATTCTGAACAATTCGGGCCAATCCCAATCCGTGCGGTTACCCAAGCGCGGATATGACCATTTCATCGCATTGACGGAGGGCGCATCGGTTGATGCCGACACAAAAACTTTGCAGTTGGAGATGCCGGCAAAGCAGGGTGTTGTATTGAGTGCACATTGACCAATGTTGAACGTACTGGAATTCGCTGCATAGTTAGCGCTTAAATTTTAGAGCTTTCTAGGGGGCGCTCACGGTGCATAAGCGTCCACTCTGCGTGTTCGGCCAATGCCGCTTCGCCCAGGGTACGAAGAATCTGCTGTTGTTGTTCCACCGAGTGGCCATTTTGCAAGCGCCGTTTGGCTGCACCGAAAATCCGGGCCATATAGCGGTATTGTTTGATCAATTCTTTGTCGGCTTTTTTATAGGCATAGGCCTCGTGAACGGCCGCAGTTACCGATAACACGCCCATGGTGGCCACCAATAGATTCTGTGCTTGGCCTTCCAGCGCTTGCGCAAAAACAGCCAGCAGGGCGCTGATGCCGATACCCAGCCAAAGGCAGCTGTTGGCCAGCCATTCGTTACGCCGATGATGCCGCGCACGTTTGTTTGAAGTGGATTCGTAATACGCCAGTTGTCCCGGCGATTGGGAATCACCAATCCATTCGCGAATGACGTTCTGTACTTCAGGCAATCCGGCCGGCGAGGGAATCAACATGCCTTCCAGACTTGCGCCGCGCATAACGTTGCGAATCCAGCCGAGCTCCACATCTTGCTTTTGCAGGAAGTTGTCGTGCGCGAACGAAGGTCTGCTGGTATCCACGATGCCGGCACGGCGCCAGTACGATTGAACCCGAAGGCCTTCGGCAAGTGCACGGTAATCGATATATTGGCGATGCCATTCCCTGCGCCCGGCAACACTGTTAAGGCCGATGCCGATAAGGAAGAACAGCAGAAAACAATAGATGATTAAATCCTGGGCCATGATGTCGGCGTAGAGGATGAATGCGTAACCCATGAATGCCGCGATGAGGTAGGTTGCCATCAGTACCCGACTGACTCTGCGTCGGTAGGTGGTGGCCAGCCAGTCGGTTACCATGAATTGCCGGTGTATCGGACAGTCCGGATGTGTGTCATGGATGTCATGAATGATGCGTTCTTTATATTGACGCAGATCGTGATGGTATTCAGCCTGCCGTGAAAACATGGTACGGAACGGTGGCGGCATCTCGTCGTAATACCGTGATGATTCGCCGGCAGTCATCCATTTGCCTGTTTCGACAGAGCTCAGCGGATGGTTTAGCCGCCCCGCCGGAATGTAGTAAACCAAAGCTTCTTCATCCAGGCCCAAGGTGCCCATTGCCGCCTGTCGCCGGTCGATTGCGCCTGGCATGCTGCCATGCAGGTGAAAGGACACCACTTGTGCGGTTCCGCCCAGGTAGCCGTTTTCTTTGCCGTCCCACAATGCCAGAAGAATATGGCAATGGCTGGACGTGAAGATTCCGGCGTGCGCGTATTGCAGATTGCGCGCAGGACCTGCCTTTGAAGCCTCATCGCCGTTACCACGTAGCGTTAATTCCAGATGCTCGCTGTTTGCCAGTTGCCGCTGGAATTCGGAAAGCGAGGCCTCATCTTCGAAATCATGCAGATACATTTCCGCCGGTATGGGCAATACGGCAATGACGCGAATGCCCATATCCATAGCAACCGAAGTCACCAGTTGATCGGCGCCGGCCGCCAGAGGCGATAGCAGGGTGAT
>JAHEBG010000357.1 GCA_024642445.1 Gammaproteobacteria bacterium
TGCCCGGCGCCGTGGTACAGCGCGAATGGCAGAGCAAAATCGCCGCGCAGGAGCAGGCCAAAGGCCATCCCTTGGGCAAGCGCGCGCGCAGCCAGCTGAAGCAGGACACCCTGGATGAGTTGATGCCTCGGGCCTTTGTCAAACTGTCGCGCACCAATGCCTTGATTGATGCCAAAGCCGGCATCATTGCCATCGATACCGGGTCATTGAAAGCTGCCGAAGCACTGGTCAGCAAAGTGCGCGAAGCCTTGGGCAGTTTTCCGGCCTTGCCGCTGCAAACGGCGCAATCGCCCCGTACGCTGTTAACGCAGTTTCTGCTGGGCGAAAATCTGCCGGCCGATTGGCAGTTGGGCGAAGAATGCGAACTGACCGATCCGGCTGAAAAAGGTGCGGTGGTCAAGTGCCTGCGACACGATCTGGCCAGCGAGGAAGTTCTGGCCCATCTGCACTCGGGCAAGCAGGTCAGCCGCCTTGAAGTGCTGGCCGACGGGCATGTGCGTTGCGTTATCGGCGACGATCTGGTGTTGCGTAAATTCAAATTATTGGAAGGCGCGGTGGACACTCTGGAAAGCCAAAGCGCTGAATCCATGGAAGAAGAACTGATGGCGCGTTTCGCTTTGTTCAGCGCCGAACTTGCCGCCTTTTTTGCCGCCTATGCCAAAGCTTTCGGCGTTGAGAACGCCGCCGTCAAGGGCTGATGTTCGGTTTCCGCGCGCCGCTGCCGCGTGAGGGCCAATGGCTGGAGCTGGACGGCGAGCGATTTTGGCTGGCATGGAAAGCGCACGCCAAAGCCCGACGCATGAAGTTGTTGGTGGGAAGCAACGGCCCGCGCCTGACGCTTCCACCCCGCACGTCGGAGAAAGCGGCGCTGGCATTTGTGGATCAGCATCAGGAATGGCTGCTGAACCAATGGCGCAAACACCAAGCGCTGCAATTGCCGGAGCTCAGCCAGGGTGCCGTGTTGAGTTTGCCTTGGCTGGGGCAGCAGATTCCTGTGCAGTGGTTACAGGGGCGCGCCCTGCAGATTGTTCGCCAGCCCGAGCAATGGCAGATTCACACCGGCGCGCGCAGTAGCGACAGCCAGTTGCGTGCCGCCCTACTGAAAACCTACCGTGAATTCGGTACCGCCTGGTTTCGCCAACAGATGCAGCCCTATCTTGCCGGCATGCCAAAAGCACCCAGTGCTTTGCAGGTGAAGCCGCTGAAGTCGCTGTGGGGTTCGTTGAACGTGGCCGATGTGGTGCGTTTGGATGTGGCATTGCTGCTGGCACCCGAGCCGGTAGCTGAGTATGTTTTGGTGCATGAGCTATGCCATTTACTGCAACGCAACCATTCGCCGAAATTCTGGCGTGAAGTGCAAGCCCGTTGCCCGGACTGGCGCGAGCACCGCGATTACCTGCGACAACATGGCGGTGGCCTTAAGGCCGAGGCCCGGTGCTTGTTTGGCTAATATGCGGCCTCCACGCAACACCAAACAATGGTCCAATCCAAGGTAACCGACGTATCAATAGATAGGCGAACCCGCAAATAAGAAAAGTAGCGATGATTAAGAAGGGCCCTTCAAACAAAGGCCAAATAGCCAAGGGCTTCAGATTATGTGCCAACACAATAATTACGGTTTGATGCAGGATATACAGCGGAAAGATTGCCGGATTCAAGCGTTTCAATAGCGTACTATCACCCTGCCAATGGCGGTGCGCAAAGCCCATGATGGCAGCCGGTACTAACCATTGCTGCATTGCCCACAGCACACGCTGCGCCAAACGAATGGTTTCCGGGGCCGGACTCGCGTCGCTGTAAATCGAGAAGTAGGTAAACAAGGCCGTTGCCGCGCACAGAGAAAGTAAGGCGCTGAGCCAACGGAACCTTTCCAAGGCTTGCCAGAATCCGCTGCATTTCGCCATGGCAAAGCCAAACAGAAATGCCGTGAAAAATTGGGCATGGTTATACCAGTCATCAACCAGGCCATGGGTTGATTCGAAGCGCTCTAATAGCGTTATGCGGGCAATAACCAAAAACACTATAGGCCAAACCAATGCGCCTAAACCGGTTTTGCCTGGCAATGACCAGCGCTCGGGCCAGGAGCGGGCTAAGGGCAATGCAAGGGTATAAACCAGCAAGTAGGCGATAAACCACAGATGATTCCAGGTGGGCACATCTAAACAGTCGTCGGCAACGCAAAAGCCGTCATAGCCTGACAAAT
>JAHEBG010000041.1 GCA_024642445.1 Gammaproteobacteria bacterium
CAATAGTCGTACATCAAATCCAGAATCGGATCGAATTCGTTGACGGCATCGATGGAATAGCTTTGGCGCGCGGTTTCAGGACGGCCACTGCGCCCGGCAGGCGGCTGCAGCGGAAAATCCGGATCGGTATTTTTCTGTACCAGAAAGAATTCAAGTTCGGGGGCAATAATCGGCTTCAATCCCAGCGCATCGTAGCGCTCGATAACCCTTCGCAATACATTGCGCGGCGCCAGATCATGGGCCTTGCCTTCCTTGGTGAAGCAATCATGGATGATCTGTACCGTGGGGTCCGAAGCCCAAGGAACAACACGCACGGTATTCGGGTCCGGGCGCAGGTACATGTCCGAGTCGGACGCACTGACGATTTGATCGTACTCATCGATGTATTCGCCGGTGACGGTGGTGGCGAAAATACCCTCGGGCAAACGCGTGCCGAAATCGTGTGAAAACTTGGCTGCAGGAATGATCTTGCCGCGGGCATTGCCGGTCATATCCGGTACCAGACACTCTACTTCGGTAATCCGATGCTCGCGCAGCCAACGCTTCAAATGGCTTTCTTCACGGTCATCCGCGCTGGCCTGGGCGTTCTTGGCTTTCAAATTCGCCGCGGATTTCTTGCTACTGCGCGCTTTGGCCGAGGTGGCCGCCTTTTTGGGCGGGGTCGCATTCTTTTTCGTCATAGGTCACCGGTGTTTGCTTTCAGAGCGCGCCTTACAGGCGGCGCCGAAAGCTTTGAAAATTTCAAGATAAAACGGATTTTGCAGGACTTTCCATTCCGGATGCCATTGCGTTGCCAACAGAAAGGTTTCTTCTGAATCCAGACGCATGGCTTCAATCAGGCCATCCGGTGCGCGCGCTTCGGCCAACAGTCCAGGGCCCAGCGTTTTGACGCCTTGTCCATGCAGTGAGTTGACTTTTACGGTAGCGGCGCCGGCGAAGCGCTCCAACCAGCCGCCCGGTGTCAGGTGCAAATCATGTACCGGCGCATATTGCTCATCCAGCGTTAGCGACTGGTCTTCCCGGTGTTCCATCATTCCCGGCTGCTCATGGACTTTCTGATGCAGCGTTCCACCCATAGCCACGTTCACTTCCTGAAAGCCACGGCAGATGGCCAGAACCGGCACACGCTTGACGATGGCCTTGGGAATCAAATTCAGCGTGGTCAAATCGCGCGCTGGATCATGCATATTGCCCTCATAGCTGGGCTCATCGGAATAATGGTGCGGTTCTATGTTGCTTGGCGAGCCCGGCAACAGCAACCCGTCCAGATGGTCCAGTAATGCATCCAGATCAAGGCCGCGATGCATGGAAGGTATCAAGACGGGCTGCGCGCCTGCGCCATCCAGTACCGCACGGATGTACTTTTCACCCACCGCCTGAAACGGGTGTGGCCCAAGAATCTTACTGTCTGCGGGGATACCAACAAAAATCATAAATATTGGGTCAATTCACTGAAAACTACGAATATTAGAGCCCTTACCCTAACCTGACTGTAAAATTTTATCAACAGAAATTTATCACCCTCAAAGCCAGCCTTATAATCCCAGTTAACAGGCTATCCTCGAAAATATCCGATGAAAAAAACCGGATTCAGACCATCGCTAGCCATACTTTGCGGCGTTTTTCTGATTGAATGATGAATATTTTTTACACTCCTGGAATTCTCTGCTAGTATTCTGGAGCACACGACAGGATGCCTCCCATGACCGACACCCCGCTCCACCCCAACGATGCCAAGGTTATCGCAGACCATGCCGATGCCGAGCTGATTGATTTGATACTGCCGGACATGAACGGCCTGCTGCGTGGCAAACGCATCACCCGGGACGCCCTTGAGAAGGTCTACCAGAACGGTGTCTGCCTGCCGATGTCACTGATTGGCACCGATATCACCGGAAATACCGTTGAAGAAACCGGCCTGGGCTACGACATCGGTGACGAAGACCGTATCTGCCGCCCAGTACCTGGCACATTACGACCTATACCTTGGCAATCACGGCCGATGCTGCAGTGCCTACTAGAAATGGAAGGCTTTGATGGCGGTATGTTTTCAGCCAACCCGAGGGAAGTGTTGAAAAACGTGGTTCAAAAATTCACCGACCGCGGCTTAACGCCGGTGGTTGCCGTTGAGCTGGAGTTCTATCTGCTCGACAAACAATTGACCAGTGATGGACGTCCGCAGACCTCACACAACCCGTCCACCGGCGAGCGCAACAAAACCACGCAAGTGTATTATATGGGTGATTTGAACGACTATCAGGGCTTCACCGATGCCGTAGCCGATGCCTGCATAGCCCAGAATATCCCGGCTGACACCGCCGTGGCGGAGTACGCCCCGGGGCAATTCGAAATCAATCTGAAACACCGAGATGATGCTGTAGCTGCATGTGATGACGCCACCCTTTTGAAACGCGTCATTAAGTCGGTGGCAGAAAAACAGAATCTCCTGGCCAGCTTCATGGCTAAACCGTTTGTTGACCAGGCAGGCTCCGGAACACACATCCATGTTTCCCTTCTGGACAAAGACGGCCACAACATCTTTGCCAGCACCCAGGATAACCCGGCGCCGGTGTTGAAACATGCTATCGCGGGCCTGCAATCGGTATCGGCCGACACCATGCTGATGTTTGCACCACATGCCAATAGCTACCGGCGTTTCGTGCTGAATGCTTTTGTTCCGCTCAACGACTGCTGGGGCTTCAACAACCGCACAGTGGCCATGCGCATTCCACACTCCGACGCCAAAAACGTGCGGGTCGAACACCGTATCGCCGGCGCCGATGCCAACCCGTATCTGGTAACGGCTGCGGTTCTGGCCGGGATTCTGCACGGACTGGACACCAAGGGCGATCCTGGACCAGCCATTGTTGGCAATGCCTATGAACAAACCGAGCAACGTCAGCTGTTCTGGCGCGACACCATCAATGACTTCATGGCCAGCAGTTTCATCAAATCCATGTTCGGCGAGCAATTTCAGCATGTTTATGGTCAGCAGAAGTTGAAGGAAATGCGCAGTTTCTACACCGAAGTCACCACGCTCGAATACGACTGGTACCTGCGTACGGTCTGAGCAGGAATTTCATGACGCACCCTTCCCACATACGCTCCTGGTATAGCGATTCCACGCCCGAACTGCCGCTGCAACCCACGCTTGAAGGCGCGCATCAGGCCGATGTCTGTATTCTGGGTGCCGGACTGACCGGATTATCCACCGCCATAGAACTGGCAGAAGCCGGGCTTTCCGTAATCGTGCTCGAATCCAAGCGTGTTGGCTGGGGCGCCTCCGGACGTAGCGGTGGCCAAGCCATATTCGGGTACGGCTGCGACCAAGGGAAAATCACACAAGCCCTGGGCTTGGCCGATTCAAAGCGTCTGTTTGATTGGTCGATCGAAGGCGTGGAGATGATTCGCCAACGTTGTGCGAAATACGCCATCGATTGTGACTGGCGCGACATCCATGCCCATGTTGCGATTAAACCCCGGCACATCGTTGAGCTGAAAGCCTGGCAGCGGGATTTGACCGAAAATTTCGACTACCCGCTGCAATGGTGGGACCGCGAGCAGTTGCAAGAAGTGATGCCGAATGACCGCTATCTGGGCGCTTTGGTTGACCCACGCAGCGGCCATCTGCACCCCTTGAAATACACCCAAGGCCTGGCCAATGCCGCGCGCACGCTGGGTGTAAGGATTTTCGAAGACTCGGAAGTGGTAAAACTCGAGCGCGGCCCCAAACCGGTTTTCCATACCGACAAGGGCACGGTCAGCTGCGATTTCGCTGTATTGGCCGGCAATGCCTATGTACACGGCATCGCACCGGAACTTGACCGCATCATTATGCCGGTAGGAACCTATATCGGTGCTACCGCGCCCTTGGGAGAAGCCCGCGCCAAGGACTTGATCCGAAACGACATGGCTGTTGCCGATGTCAATTGGGCTCTGGATTATTTCCGTTTGAGTGCCGATCACCGCCTGCTGTTCGGTGGCCGTGCCTCGTACTCCACCCTGCCACCCCCAAACCTTAGGGGCACACTGCGCCAGCGTATGCGACGGGTATTTCCGCAGCTGTCCGATATCGACATGGAATACGCTTGGGGCGGTTATGTCGATATCTCGATGAACCGAGCGCCGCATTGGGGCCGTCTGGGCAACAATGTGTATTATGCCCAAGGCTTCTCCGGACATGGCATTGCGGCCACTGGTTTGGCTGGGCGTGTAATGGCAGAGGCCATTCAAGGCCAGGCCGGCCGTCTGGATGCATTTGAACGCCTCAAACACAATCCGTTTCCGGGCGGGCGTTTGTTCCGAACCCCGATGCTTGTTGCTGCCATGGCTTGGTTCAAATTGCGTGACGCCTTGTTTTGATTGATAATACGGGGATGAATCCCGGGCGCGCTTTACAAGCCCTGGCTTTCGGCTTACCCTGAAATTCAAGACGCGCTCGCGTCAACCCAACGACTTTTCATGACACAAACACCCATCCCCGAGGCCGAACAGGCCGTTCATGCGCATACGCCGCAACAGCAGGAAATGCCTTTGGCTTTGGTCAAAGGTCAGCCGGTGCTGCAAATGCCGCAGGATCTGTACATCCCACCGGATGCCTTGGAAGTCATTCTGGAAAGTTTCGAAGGCCCGCTGGACCTTTTGCTGTATCTGATTCGCCGTCAAAACCTGGATATCCTCGATATTCCGGTGGCTGAAATCACCAAGCAATACGTGTCCTATATCGGCATCATGGAAGATCTGCGGTTCGAATTGGCCGCGGAATACTTGGTGATGGCCGCCATATTGGCTGAAATCAAATCGCGCATGCTGTTGCCACGTCCGCCCAGCGATGAAGGCTCCGAAGCCGATCCGCGCGCTGAGCTGGTCCGTCGCCTGCAGGAATACGAGCGCTTCAAGAAAGCTGCGGAAGATATCGACGGCCTGCCAAGACAAGAGCGTGACACCCAGGTTGTGCATGCGTTCATGCCCGACCGCATCGTCAACCGCACGCCTCCGGAAGTGGATTTGAAAGAGATGCTGCTGGCATTGCGCGATGTACTCAAACGTGCCGACCTGTTCAGCAGACATGCCATTAAACGCGAAGCGCTGAGTGTACGTGAGCGCATGAGTATCGTGCTCGACCGTCTGCACGACGGCAAATTCCACGGCTTCGAGACGTTTTTCCTGCCGGAAGAAGGACGGATGGGGGTTGTAGTCAGCTTTCTCGCCATTCTTGAATTGGCCAAAGAGCGCTTGCTTGAAATTGTGCAGGAAGCGCCGATGGCACCGATTTTCCTGCGTGCCCGTGAACTCACCGCTGAAGAAGCCGAAGCCACCGAACGCGACAACTTCCCTTCCGAATTCGACACCCCGTAACCCTGAACCTGCCCATGAATGACAATGCCCTGAATCTGGCCCCAATCTTGGAAGCCACCCTTTTAGCTTCAACGCAGCCGCTAAGCGTTGCGCAGTTGTACGGCATTTTTGGCGATTCTCCGCCGAAAAAAGGCGCCGTTGAGCAGGCACTGGGCGAATTAATCGAAGCCTGTGAAGGCCGTGGCGTGGAATTGGTGGAGGTTGCCTCAGGCTGGCGCTATCAGGTCAGGTTGGAAGTACACCCTTATGTGGCAAGGCTTTGGAACGAGCGCCAAAGCAAATATACCCGGGCCACACTCGAAACCCTGGCCCTGATCGCCTACCGCCAACCGATCACCCGGGGCGAAATTGAACAGATCCGTGGCGTCAGCGTTAGCGCAACTATGATAAAATCCCTTGAAGAGCGCGAATGGATTCGTGTTCTTGGACACCGCGATGTGCCCGGACGACCCGAATTGTTCGGCACCACCAAAACCTTTCTCGACTATTTTGGCCTGAAGAGCCTGGATCAATTGCCGCCCTTGGCGGAATTGAAAGAATACCAAGAACTGGAACCGCAGCTGTCTTTTGATATTTCCGAATCGATTCCGGCACAGGCGGCCATGTCCGCAACAGCCGATTCGACGGAACAAGACCACCCTACTGAACCGACTGAGACCCCCGATTCCGTCGAGACGACGACAGACCCGCAGACATAAGGCGCCTCGCGCCGGAGATCACTGAATGAGCGAGAACACTCGCAAAGTCCTTTCTTTGAAAGGCGGCAGCACCGAACAAAAAACCAAAGCATCCGAGCGTTTGCATAAAGTATTGGCCCAAGCCGGCCTGGGCTCGCGCAGACTGCTGGAAGAACGCATTGCGCAAGGCGCAGTTAAGGTCAATGGCGAAACCGCACAAACCGGTCAATCCGTAGCCAGCGGCGATCGCATCGAGATCGACGGTAAAGTGTTCGTGGCTTCGGCGCTCAGCGAGCCCGGCTCAGTACTCATTTACAACAAGCCCGAAGGCGAAGTCACTACCCGTGAAGATCCGGAAGGCCGCCCCACCATTTTCGATGCGTTGCCGCGCTTGAAAGGCGCGCGCTGGATAGCCGTCGGTCGACTGGACATCAATACCACCGGACTGCTACTGCTTACCACAGACGGCGAATTGGCCAATGCGCTGATGCATCCCTCCGGCAATATCGAACGCGAATACGTATGCCGAATCCATGGCGAAGTGCCCGACAACATTGTTGACCGTCTGTCACGGGGGGTAGCTTTGGATGACGGTCCGGCCAAATTCGAAAAAATCGAACGCATCGGCGCCTCAGACTCCCATGCCTGGTTCCAAGTCGTTATTACCGAAGGGCGCAACCGTGAAGTCCGCCGCCTATGGGAATCCCAGGGCTATCAGGTAAGCCGCCTGAAGCGCGTACGCTACGGCGATATCACCTTGCCACGCCTGCTCAAGCGCGGCCAATGCGTAGAACTGGAACAGGAAAAAGTCGAAAAACTGCGTAGCCACTTCGATCTAGACAACAACGCGCCCGTTCTCACCTTGCAGGCCGTGATCGGTCAACGCAAGTCGCGCCCTACCGAAATCCGCGTCAGCAGCGACCGCACGCAGAATGCTTACGTCAATGGCCACGTCAATGAAGAAGCGCGTGAATTGCGCCGCTTCGATCATGTCCGCGAGGAACGCCCACGCGGAGGCAGAGGCCGCCCCGGCGCCGGAGCTCCCGGTGGCAAGCGTCCTTACAATAAAGCCGCGGGGAAATTCAACGCCCCAGGTACGCGCCCGCCGCGTGCCGGCGGCAAACCGTTCAATAACGGCCCACGTACCGAACGCGATGACAATTTTGGCAACCGTGCCGAAAAACCACGCTTCAACAAAGGCCCGCGTTCCGGTCAAGGCGCACAACCGGCCGGTGAATTCAAATCCTGGTATGTTCCCGAAGGCGTTGATACCGGCTCACGCGTTGCACCACCGCGCCCGGCACGTGGCCCGAAGCCTTTCGGTGAGCGTGGCCCTCGTCCGCAAGGTGATCGCCCGTTCGCACCCCGTGGACCGCGCCCGGAAGGCGAGCGCAATTTCAAACCGCGTGGCCCGCGTCCGGAAGGTGAACGTAATTTCAAACCGCGCGGACCGCGCCCGGAAGGTGATCGTCCGTATGCACCTCGTGCACCACGCCCGGAAGGCGATCGGCCGTTTACCCCTCGCGGCCCACGTGCGGAAGGCGAACGCAATTTCAAACCGCGCGGACCGCGCCCGGAAGGCGATCGGCCGTATGCACCTCGCGGCCCAAAACCCTATGGCGACCGGCCACAGGGCGATCGCCCTTTCAATGCACGTGGCCCACGACCCGATGGCAACCGAAGCGGTCCAAAGCCGCCATTCAAACGCCGCAAACCGGAAGATGGATTGCCGTCCGATGATTAAAAAAAGCCCGCGTATGCGGGCTTTTTTATGCGTAATCTTCATGGCCATGTTGTTGTTCTGGGCTAGACTATCTGCAACCCCTTTCTGGAGCACCACGCATGCGACTTCTCACTTCTTGCCTGATGCTGGGCATTGCACTGACGGCATCACTTGCCGATGCAAATGCCGCACAATCCGTGCAGGGCGTTGAAAATGTCAAGGTCAAAA
>JAHEBG010000358.1 GCA_024642445.1 Gammaproteobacteria bacterium
CGAAACGCTCTGCACCAATCTTGGTCAGGGCCGCCGTCAGCGTGGTCTTACCGTGATCCACGTGGCCAATCGTTCCCACGTTAACGTGGGGCTTTGTACGCTCGAACTTACCTTTTGACATGTTGATCTCTCAAGCAAATTGTGGGGTGAGGCCAATTCGCGGACGAATTGGATGGAACTGGTGCTCACGAAAGGAATCGAACCTTCGACCTCTTCCTTACCAAGGAAGTGCTCTACCGACTGAGCTACGTGAGCGGCAACAACTACAACGGTGAAACTGTACGTCTAATGGAGCGGGATAGGAGAATCGAACTCCTGCGATCAGTTTGGAAAACTGAGGTTCTACCATTAAACTAATCCCGCTTTGCATCAAAGCCGGCAACACAAAAACTTAAAACTGGTGGAGGGAGGTGGATTCGAACCACCGAAGGCGTAAGCCAGCAGATTTACAGTCTGCCCCCGTTGGCCGCTTGGGTATCCCTCCAGAGTTAGCCCGTAATTTTCGCCTGATTTCAACCGTTTGTCAACGGCTATATAGGTTAAACATTAAACCGGAAGTGAAGCACATCCCCTTCCTGAACGATGTATTCCTTGCCCTCTAGGCGCAGCCTTCCGGCCTCTTTGGCACCGGTTTCACCCTTGTATTGGATAAAATCGGCGAAAGCGATGGTTTCGGCGCGGATGAAGCCTTTTTCAAAATCGGTATGGATGACGGCAGCGGCCTGTGGCGCGGTGGATCCCTTGCGAACCTGCCAGGCCCGGACCTCCTTGACCCCTGCAGTAAAGTACGTCTGCATGCCCAGCAAGGCGTACCCGGCACGGATGACGCGACTCAAACCGGGCTCTTCCAAGCCCAAATCGGCCAGAAATTCCAGGCGCTCGTCATCCTCCAGCTGGGACAGCTCTTCCTCAATTGCCGCGCAGACCGGCACTACTTGCGCGCCCTCAACCTCGGCACGCGCTCGGACTTTGTCCAGATGCGGGTTGTTCTCAAAACCGTCTTCAAGCACATTGGCCACATACATGACCGGCTTCAGGGTCAGCAGGAACAGGTCCCGAACCAACGCCTTGTCTTCAGCACTCAAACCCAATGCTCGTGCGGTTTTGCCTTCATCCAGACCTTGGCGCAGAATCTGCAGAACCGGTTTTCGGGCCGCAGCGTCCTTATCGCCCGACTTTGCCAGCTTTTCGGCACGCAACAGGGCTTTTTCCACGCTATCCAGATCAGCCAAAGCCAGCTCGGTATCGATGGTTTCGATGTCGGAAATGGGATCGACTTTGCCGTTCACATGCACGATTTCGCCGTGTTCGAAGCAACGGACCACATGTGCGATGGCATCGACTTCACGGATATGGGCCAGAAATTTATTGCCCAAGCCCTCGCCTTTCGAGGCCCCGGCCACCAGGCCGGCAATATCCACGAATTCAAAGGAGGTGGGGATGACTTTTTGCGGCTTGACGATTTCGGCCAGCTGCGAAAGCCGCAAATCAGGCACCGGAACCACGCCGGTATTGGGTTCTATGGTGCAGAATGGAAAATTGGCCGCGGCAATGCCGGCCTTGGTCAAGGCATTGAACAAAGTGGATTTACCCACATTCGGCAAGCCGACGATACCGCACTTAATACCCATAAATACCTCGTAAAAACCGGGCCGTCATTTCGGCCCTGGTGTGTGGAGTTGCTTCATAGCGTCATTGTGACGCCCTTCAATCAGCAGTGGCACGATGCCAATGGCATCTTCAATGGCCCGCTCAATAGCCAAGCCGTCATCGACTCCGGGCCTGCCAAGCACCCATGGCGTGACTTTGTCTTTATGCCCTGGATGGCCAATGCCGATGCGAAGCCGGTGGAAACGCCCATGACCCAGCTGTGCAATGGTGTCACGCAGTCCGTTCTGACCGCCATGGCCGCCATCGAATTTCAAGCGCGCGGTTCCCGGGCTGAGATCCAGCTCATCGTGGGCCAATAAACAGGCCTCAGGCTCGATTTTCCAGTAATTCAGCGCCGCTACTACTGATCGGCCGGAATGGTTCATGAAGGTTGCCGGCTTCAACAGATGCACGGTACGGCCACCAACATGAAAGCGCGCGGTCTCTGCGTGCAGCTTTTTTTCAAGCCCCCAGATGGCACCGAACTTTTCCGCCAAGGCGTCAATAAACCAAAACCCGGCGTTGTGCCGGGTTCGGGTGTAATCGGT
>JAHEBG010000359.1 GCA_024642445.1 Gammaproteobacteria bacterium
TTGTCTTCAACCTGCCGAACGGTTTTACCCGGCGCCAGACCGGTACGGTTGGCGACCCGGAAGATATGGGTGTCAACTGCCATGGTAGGTTCGCCGAAAGCGGTGTTGAGCACCACATTCGCGGTTTTGCGACCGACACCGGGCAATGCTTCCAGTTCATTGCGGATCCGCGGAACCTCTCCACCATGACGTTCAATCAGAAGCCTGCAGGTTTCGAAGACGTTGGCGGCTTTGGCGTTGTAAAGGCCGAGCGTGCTGATAGCCTTGCGTAATGCCGGCAGACCGAGCGCCAGTATCGCCTGCGGCGTATTGGCCACGGGATAAAGACGGCGCGTAACCTTGTTCACGCCGATATCGGTGGACTGTGCCGAGAGCATCACCGCAATCAATAATTCAAACGTGCTTTCGTAAAGTAGTTCGGTTTTCGGGTTCGGATTCAGTTCCTGCAAGCGGCTGAAAAATTCAGCGCGATCGGCCACCTTCATTGCGGTGCTTCCGAGCGCGCGTGTGCTTTTGCCAGTGCGCGCGCTATAGGGTCGAGCAAGACCTGTTTGCGTTTCTGTTCAACGGCCAACTTGCGGCGCAGAAGGCGTGCATTGCGGCGCAAATACCGCTCACGCAGACGGTCTGAGCGTAGTTTGGTGTCGGGGCTAAGCAAGGCCACTGCTTCAGCCAAGCGATCCGGTCCTGCGCTCATGCCCTCATTTACCCTTGAAAGTAGCGGGTTTGCGTTGCAAAAATGCGTCTGTTCCCAATCGCATGTCTTCGGTGGCAAACATCAGCCCGAAGGTCTGGCTTTCGTAATCCAGGCCAATGTCCAATGCAGCTTCGGATCCGTAATGAATGCAATCCATTACGCCGCGTAACGCCAGCGGTGCAAGATTGGCCAGATGCTGTGCCAATTTTCGTGTTTCATCTGGCAAAGATTCCGGAGTGTGCATGCGGGTAATTAAATTCAATGCCAGCGCACGTTCTGCACTGATGGGTTGGCCGCTCAGGCAAAGGTCCAGCGCGGCTGCTTTGCCGCAAAGCCTTACCAGGCGTTGACTGCCACCGAAGCCGGGAATAAGGCCAAGGTTGACTTCCGGTTGCCCCAACTTGGCGGTGCTGGACGCAATACGAATAGAGCAGGCCATTGCCAGTTCCAAGCCGCCGCCCAGAGCAAAGCCGTTAATCATGGCAAGCACCGGTTTGCCGCAACGCTCGATGAACAGCATCAATTCCTGGCCTGCTTTCGAGAAGTCGCGGCCTTCAATGGCGCTCAATTCATGCATTTGGGCAATATCGGCGCCGGCTACGAACGCTTTCGGTCCGGCACCGGTTAATACGATGACGCGCACGGCAGAATCCGCTGCCAAGGTTTTGAAGGCGGCATGCAGCTCCGCAAGAGTTTGCGCATTTAGCGCATTCAGCTTGTCAGGGCGGTTGACATACACCCAGGCCACGGAATCTTCCATTTCAATCAATAGGTTAGAATAGGCCATCTATAGCAATCCTTGGTCTGTGGGAACTTATCCGGGCTTGCCCGGTCTTACTTGGGCTAGATTAACTAGCCGAAGCTTTGGCGAACAGGTATTCTATCAAGCTTGTGGAGAGTATTTTTGCTCTTTTTTCACTATGGAGAATTTATGAAGTTGCAATTGTTGTCGGCCGTTCTGGCCTCTACCTTGGCCACCGCATCGTTTGCGCAATCGGCGGCACCTGCTACAGCTAACGCAGCTGTGGATAAAGCTGCTTTGGCTTACGCCTTGGGCTACCAATACGGCCGTGGTTTGGCTGATCAAGCCCCAGGCTTGGATATGAATGCCGTGATTCGCGCAGTGCAAGACGGTTATGCCAAAAAGCAACCGACCATTGCAGCAGAAAAGCTGGAAGCCACTATGGCCGCTTTCCAGAAACAACGTGCCGATGAAGCCAAAGTAAAGTTTGATCAGATTTCCCGCGAAAATAAAATGAAATCCGATGCCGCCATGGCCTCCAACAAAACCAAGCCTGGTGTGGTTTCCTTGCCCAGCGGCATTCAATACAAAGTGGTTGAAGCCGGTGCCGGCCCAAAACCTACCTTGAACAGCACCATTGAGTTCAACTATATTGGAGTATTGGTTACTACCGGTGCAGAGTTCGCCAATACCTTCTCTAATGTAAAACCACTGAGTGGTAAGCTCAGTGAAGTGGGTAACCTTCCGGGTATGCTGG
>JAHEBG010000360.1 GCA_024642445.1 Gammaproteobacteria bacterium
CGCTCGGAATACAGTCGACTTTCCAAAAATGATGAACCAGCTCAGAATTGACGCGGCCACCAGCAACACCATGACGATCTGCACCGGCAGACTGGCATGCAGTATCAATTGCAGATAATTCAACCCACCCCCTGGTGCGTCCGGAACCGCTGTCTGTGTTGCGGCGCTGGCAAGAAGAAGGATCGGACTCATGCATGAACTCCCTGTTGGATTAATCCGAGCAAGGGCTCGGGAATAGCATTGGGTTTAAACGTAGACGCAGCCAAACAGGCGATTTCGGCCTGCCCCGTCAATAACACGGTATTGTCACGCAACAATTGATGCTGCACCGTAAACCGGACACGACGGCACTCTGAAAGTGTAATGCGAACGGTCAGCAAATCGTCAAGCTTTGCCGGTTTAATGAACTCAAGATTCATACTTCGTACAGCAAATATCAAATCAATCGCCGCGCTCATATGGCCCTGCTCATAGCCACAGCTGCGCAACCACTCAGTGCGTGCACGCTCTAGAAAATGCAGGTATCGGGCATGGTACACCACGCCGCCGGCATCGGTATCTTCCCAATACACCCGTACCGGCCATTCAAATGCACTCATTCGAATAAATCCGAAACGTCTTTACCGTTTGGCATGCGTAGACCGAAGTGACGATAGGCTTTGGCTGTGGCCATGCGCCCGCGCGCCGTACGAACGATGTAGCCTTGTTGAATCAGAAACGGTTCCACCACATCCTCCAAGGTTCCGCGCTCTTCACTCAACGCCGCCGCCAGCGATTCAACCCCCACCGGACCGCCGTCAAAATTTTCCATGATCATTCGCAGCAAACGTCGGTCGGCATCATCGAAGCCTTCCGGATCGACCTTCAACATAGCCATGGCGGCAACCGCCATGTCACCGTTGATCTGGCCATTGCCTTTGACTTGCGCGTAATCGCGCACACGCCGCAGCAAACGATTGGCTATACGCGGCGTGCCGCGCGAACGGCAGGCGATTTCATGCGCGCCCTCGGCGTCGCATTCGATGGCAAGGATGCTGGCAGATCGGCGAACGATTCGGCTCAACTCTTCCACCGAATAGAACTCGAGTCGTTGCACAATGCCGAAGCGGTCGCGCAACGGCCCGGTTAGCAGGCCGGCACGGGTGGTGGCCCCAATCAAGGTGAACGGCGGCAGATCCAATTTGATGGAACGTGCTGCCGGGCCTTCGCCGATCATGATATCGATCTGGAAATCTTCCATGGCCGGATACAACACTTCTTCGATGACCGGTGACAGCCGGTGAATTTCATCAATGAACAGCACATCGTGTGGCTGCAGGTTGGTCAGAATCGCGGCCAGATCGCCGGCCCGCTCAATGACCGGCCCCGAAGTTTGCCTGACGGCGACCCCCATTTCGTTGGCGATGACATGGCTGAGCGTGGTCTTGCCCAAGCCCGGCGGCCCGAAGATGAGCACATGATCCAGTGCTTCACCGCGTTGGCGGGCGGCCTCGATGTAGATGGTCATCTGCTCGCGTACGGCCGATTGCCCCAGATATTCATCCAGTTTTTTCGGGCGAATACTGGCTTCGATCAATTCGTCTTCACGGTTTGAATCGCCGCTGACTACCCGTATCTCTTCCATCGATTGCATCAACCTGTTGTCGTTGTGTATTGGTTCCTAAATTACCACTTTCGTTCCCAATTCGACCAATCTTTCGCCGGGAATACTGAAATACTCGGTGGCCGGGGTAGCGTTTTTAGACATGAACAGGAACAGTTTATCGCGCCATGTCGCCATGCCTTGGTTGCTTTTGGCAATCAACGCTTCACGGCTGGCGAAATAGGTGGTGTCCATCACATCGAAATTTAAGCCTTCGGCTTTCATTGCCATCAGGCCTTTGGGCACATCCGGGTCTTCCATGAAACCGTAACGCAAGGTACAACGGATGAATCCGCTTTCCAGCGTAGTAATCGAACAACGTTCATCGGCTTCGGCACGCGGAACATTCAAGGTATCCACACTCAGCAGAATATTGCAGGCATGCAACACTTTGTTGTGCTTGAGATTATGCAACAGCGCCGGCGGCAGGTAATCGTTCGATGGGGTCATGAACACTGCCGTGCCCTGCACACGCACCGGGGGGTCGGCCATGATGCTTTTGATGAAATGCTCGATGCGTAGGCTGTCGCGGTTGACCTGGGAAC
>JAHEBG010000042.1 GCA_024642445.1 Gammaproteobacteria bacterium
TGGCCGGCGTTTTCACCGCCGGTTTTTCGGCAACAACCGCTTTAACCACGGGTGGCGGCGGTGGCGGTTCAGAGAAGCGGATGCTATCAATGGGAAATTCGGAGAATCCGGGCTGACGCGAACCGGCCAAAAGATTCAGATCGCTCTGCATGATCTGATTGGGCAGGGCGCTGCGGTTGTTGCAGTACTTGAACTCCGAATACAGGCGGTCGTAGGCAAAGGCGTCGCGGTTGTTTTTGGCGGTATCAAAAGCGCGCTGGGCATTGGCGCGTTTCTCGCAGGCCTTGGTTTGGGCAACGGTTCCCGCGCTGCCTTCGCAGTAATCGGCATTGTTCAGCACATTGGCTTTCAGCGCGTCATCGTACAGTTGCAACAAGCGTTCGCGGGCATACGCCACTTTTTTACCCAGGTTGGCGCAGCGTTGGGCTTTGCTGGCTTCGGCAGGGCGAAATACAGCCAGCGTGGCATCGGCATCGTTGAACACTTTGGCGCGCGCCGCAAACAGGGCAAAGTCGTCCATGGCTTTATCCGGATTGAAGCCGTAGCTTTTGATGATTTGCCGCACCCGATTGCTGCGTGGATTGATCTGCTCGGCCAGCGTTAACGCCTGCAGGTACGTGCGCGCGCTGATGTCTTCTGCGGCCATTTTTGCCTGCACGGTTTCGGCCCATTTTTCACAGGCCGTCTCGGTGGCCAAACAGGCATTCTGCAAGCTCAGTTGCAGCCCTTCCAGTTGCCGGGTATAGGTGCTGCGGGCGGTCTGGTCGGTGACCAAAAAACCGTACAGGCTTTGCGGTGCGCTCCAGTCGGCGTTGCTCGCGCTGGCAGGGTCGCGCAACTGTATGGCATAACGGGTGCTATCGCTGGCACAGGTAAAGCCGCCTTTGGCATCCGGCGCACCCTCGGCGGTGCAATCCAGTTTCATGAACTGTCCGTCTTCCGACAAACGCTTATACAGTTTGGCGTACTCTTCGGCCGCGTCTTCGGGCGCGCTTTGCGACAGCGTCTGGATTTTATTCAGGCTGCCTTGCAGGTTTTCCTGTTGATCGGACGGGCTGGGGCTGCATGCGGCAAGCCCGCACAGCAAGGCAAAGCACAGCAGTCCTAAGCGTTGACGTTGGTGTATCGCGTTGTCCATCAAAGCTTGCGCTCCCCTGCTTTGCTCAATCATGAATCAATGCACGCAATCCGCGGGTAACTGGGTGGGTGCATGTTCCCGATAGTACCCTTTCGGCGCAGCGCAGGACAAGCACCGGTTCACGTTTTGGCCTATGCAGGCTTGGGGAATGCCCGAACATCGCTTACTATGACGGCAGTTACCTAGGAAGTCAGCATGCTGCAAACCGTAGAACAAAGCACCTCTAAATACCCGGCCTGGAGCATCATCTGGTTGCACGGCTTGGGTGCCGATGGCCACGATTTTGCACCGATTGTGCCTGAATTGGTGCGCGAGGACTGGCCTGGCATCCGCTTCGTGTTTCCGCACGCGCCGGTACGGCCGGTCAGCATCAACGGCGGCGTGCCCATGCGTGCCTGGTACGACATCGTCAGCTTAGAGATCGACAAGCGCGCCGACGAAACCGGTATCCGCGAATCGATGGCCGACCTGGATGCCTTGATTGGACGCGAGCGCGACCGTGGCATTCCGTTATCGCGCATCCTGCTGGTGGGGTTCTCGCAAGGCGGCGCGGTGGTTTTGGCGCACGCCTTACGGCAAAAAGTGGCGGTGGCCGGTGTGGTGGGTTTATCCACCTATCTGCCGCTGGGCCAAAGCAATGCCGAACAACTCACCGCGGCCGCGCTGCAGATTCCGGTATTCATGGCACACGGCAAATCCGACCCGGTGGTTCCGTTGGGCTTGGGTGAGTTCAGCCGCGATCAACTCACAGCCTTGGGCCTGAAGGTGCAATTCAAAACCTACCCGATGCAACACAATGTCTGCGCCGAGGAGATCCGCGATCTTGGCGATTGGCTTAGCGCGCGTTTCAGTGTGAGATGAGCCAAGCCCGCAGCACACTGCCCGATTTTTGCCGCTTGCCGCGTATTGCAGCGGTGTGCGGGGTGGTACAGCTGGTGGTGGTGCTGGTGTATCTTTCGCCCACACGCACCGAATTGGGCAGTGTTTCGGCATTTGGTTTTACCACCGTGTATGCGCAGTGGCTGGCGTTAACGGCAGCGCTGGTGCTGTGCAAATCGCGGGTCTGGCTTGAACGCTTTCCACCGCTATTGGCGTTTACTCTGGCGGCCTTGCTGCCCGGCGTTATTACCGCGCTGGCATCGTGGCTGGTGTATGTCATCGACAGCGCAACCTATACCAACGCACTGCAGGCGGTTGGCGGCTGGCGGTTCGTACTCAGTATTGCCATCATGATGAGCTTGCTGTGCGCGGTGTTGCTGCAGTATTTCCAGATGCGCGATCAATGGCAGGAGCAGGTTAAAGCCCATGCCCGCGCCTCTTTGCAGGCTTTGCAGGCACGCATCAATCCGCATTTTCTGTTCAATTCCATGAATACCATCGCGGCCCTGGTGCGCAAAGATCCGGCCACCGCCGAAACCGCCATCGAAGATTTATCCGATCTGTTCCGGGCGGCGCTGGGCAGCGACTCGTCGGATGCCTCGTTGTTCGAGGAACTGCAGATCGTGCGCCAGTATCTGGCCATTGAACAATTGCGCCTGGGCAACCGGCTGCAGCTTGAGTGGCAACTGGACGATGCCCTGCCGATGCCGATGCGCATGCCGCGCCTGCTGTTGCAGCCGCTGTTCGAGAATGCCGTGGTGCATGGTGTGGCACCCTTGCCGGAAGGCGGCAGCATTCGGTTTGAAGGCGTGTTGCAAGACGGTTTCGTGCAGTTCACGCTGAGCAACCCCATGCCGCAAACACCCACGTACAGCGGGCATGGCCATGCTTTGGCTTCGGTGAAGCAGCGTTTGGAATTGTTTTACGGCAGCCGGGCCCGCATTCAGGAAGGCGTGGAACACGGCCGCTATGTCAGCCGTGTACGGATTCCCCATGAGTAAAGACCTGCGCGTTGCCATTGTTGACGATGAGCCGCTGGCCGCCGAGCGTTTGGCACAACTGGTGTCTGATGTGCCGGGATTTCAAGTGGTGATGCAGGCAGCCAATGCCAAAGAAGCCTTTGCCATGATTGAAGCGCAGAGCCCGGATTTGGTGTTGTTGGATATTTCCATGCCGGGCGAAGACGGCTTGTCTTTGGCCCGGCGTCTGCAGCACGTGGCCAGACCGCCGGCAGTGGTGTTCTGTACCGCCTTTGACCAGCATGCGTTGCAGGCCTTCGATGTCCGCGCCATCGATTATCTGTTGAAGCCTATACGCCGTGATCGGCTCAAGGAAAGCCTGCTGCGGGTGCAACAGGTTTTGCAGGCGCGCGTGCAAGAAGCATCGAAAGCCTTTGTAGCCACATCGGTGGGCGGTGTCATTCGCCGGATTGCGCTTGAAGATATTCATTATCTGCAGTCCGATGAAAAATACACGGTGGCGTACCATCGCGGCGGTGAGCACGTGTTGGATCAGACCTTGAAGGAACTGGAGGCGCAGTTTCCCGATCAGCTGATTCGTATTCACCGCAACTGCTTGGTGAACCCCTTGCAGATGACCGAATTGCGGCGCGACAGCGAAGGCCATGTCTGGGCGGTATTGAAAGAAATCGATGTGCCGCTGGAAGTGAGCCGCCGTTGTGCCGGCGATTTGAAAGGCTGGTTCAAAGGAAATTGATGCCAACTCCGGGTGCGGATGCGATAATAAGCCGATGAACATACTCCGCTTGGCAACCCGCGAAAGCACACTGGCACTCTGGCAAACCCGGCATGTGGCAGGCTTATTGCAGCGTGCGCATCCGGGCCTGCAGGTGGAACTGGTGCCGATGACTACCCGGGGCGATCAGATTCTTGATGTGTCCTTGTCGAAAATCGGTGGCAAGGGCCTGTTCCTGAAAGAACTGGAAGTGGCCATGCTGGAAGGCCGTGCCGATGCCGCCGTGCATTCGCTGAAAGACGTGCCCATGCAATTGGAAGAGGGCTTTGCCTTGGCGGCCGTACTCAAGCGCGACAATCCGTTCGATGCTTTTATCTCGCCGGCCTATGCCGATCTGTCGGCATTGCCGCACGGTGCCTGTGTCGGCACGTCGTCGCTGCGCCGGCAACTGCAGCTGAAACAACTGCGGCCCGATCTTGTGCTGAAAGATCTGCGTGGCAATATCAACACCCGTCTGGCCAAATGCCAGAACGGCGAATACGATGCCATTATTCTGGCCTGTGCCGGCTTGGAGCGTCTGGATCTGCACGCGCAGATTCGCAGCGTTCTTACGCCGCCACAGTGGTGGCCGGCGGTGGCGCAGGGCGCCATTGCCATCGAAATCCGCCGCAATCAACCGCAACTCAAGGCGCTGTTCGCAGCACTTAACCACCCTGAAACCGAATGCTGCGTGCGCGCCGAGCGCGCCATGAACAAAGCCCTGCACGGCTCCTGCCATGTTCCGGTAGCGGCCTATGCCACACTCCAGGGCGAATCCCTGGCCTTAAGTGGCTGGGTGGGCGATGCCACACACGGGCATCCGATTACGGCGCAGGCCAGCGGCAATGCCGCAAGCCCTGAATTGTTGGGCGAGGCCGTCGCCGAGCAGTTGTTTGGCCTAGGCGCGGCAAAACTGCTTGGGCTGAGTTAAGGGCGCGAAACGCTTAGTAGTACAGACTCACCACATGCCGGGCTTCGGCAAAAAACAGCCATCGGCCGATGAATACGCCCAGCATGCCGGATATTGCAGCCAGGCTGTACAACACCGGAAGGTTCAGAGTCCAAGCTGCGATGCAGGCCAGTGTCGGCAGTACGAAACCGAACAGGCTGCACAGCTCACGCAACCGGCTGCTGTGTTTACGTGCCAGCACATGGCCCATTTCCTTGCTGATGAAATTGGCTTCGGTGTGCGGGTTTTCAAACACACTGACCTTACGCGCTTCCGGTAAACCCAACGCACTGCTTCGGCTTGGCATCTGTGCATGATCGTTGTTGCGCCAATAACCCGCCATCAGGCCCAGTGTGAGCAAGGCCAACAAGGCCAATGCCGGCGCGAAAGTCCAGATGGCGAAGATGCTGGCCAGCCAAAGACCGCCGGTGTACAGCGCGGACAGCAAATACAGCGGCAGCACACTGGCATGCCGCCAAGCCGGCACCGTTTGCAAGCAATGGTAGATTTTTGCGGTGCAAAATACCGTGGCCAGACTCAAGGCCATCAAGGCCAGCGCAAACCCCTTTTGCATGCTGCCATGCACGGGCGTGAATGCCAAAGCCGCAGCCGGAATAAAACACAGCAGCGCAACAATGCCTTCGCGTGAAAGCCAGGAGCTGCGCCACTGTGAAAGCGCGCGCCAGGCCCGTTCTTTGCGACCCAGATGCAGGGTAGAGCTGAGCAGACCACTGACCACAAACACCGCGCCCATGGCCAGTGTCACGTAGTCTTTGATGCCGTAATCGCGGTTATGGCCCAGCAGCGAACTGGCCCACCAGAACCATAGGCCGTAACCGGCGCCGGACAAGGTGCTGAAAAAAATGACAGACAGGGCAGGATTCATCAGCGGCTCAACAGTTTATCCAGCCAGCGCAAGGCGCTGGGCAATTCGGCCGGTTGCAAGCGTTCGCTCTCGGGCGCGCTGCAAACGGGTTGTTTTTTGCGCGGCGGCAGGTAACGGTTCACCGGTTGGTAGCCCAGTTCCGGCATCAATGCAGCGCCACCGCGTGCCAATGACTGCAACGATACCGCCGATTCCGGATCGCCGAAATCGCCGAAGCTGCGGGCTTTGGTCGGGCAGGCCTGAACACAGGCCGGTTGCCGTTGCGCTTCCGGTATCTGTTCGTTGTAGATGCGATCCACGCACAGCGTGCACTTTTTCATGATGCCTTCGCTGGGCGAATATTCGCGGGCACCGTACGGGCACGCCCAGGAGCACAGTTTGCAGCCGATGCAGGTATCGGGATTGACCAGCACAATGCCGTCGGTCTCGCGTTTGTAACTGGCGCCGGTGGGGCAGACCGTAACGCAGGCCGGTGTTTCGCAGTGCAGGCACGAGCGCGGGAAATGCAAAGTGCTGGCCGGTTGCGTATCCAGCGCTTCCAGTTCAAAACTGTGCACGCGGTTGAACCACACGCCGTCGGGTTCGGCGCCGTAGGCATCGGCATCCGGCAAAGGGCCGGCAAGGCCTTGTTCATTCCACTCCTTGCAGGCCACCGCGCAGGCATGGCAACCCACGCAGATATCCAGATCAATCAGCAGGCCGAGTTTCTTGGCGGTAGTGGCAGGCAGTGTCGTCATCAGAACGGGAAGAACCGGGGGATCAAGTACAGGGCAAGGAACAGGAACAGAATATTCAAAGGTATGCCAATGCGCATGTAGTCGGTGAAACGGTAGTTACCGGCACTGTACACCATGGTGTTGGTTTGGTAGCCGATGGGCGTAGCAAAACTGGTGGAGGCGGCAAACAACACGGCCACCAGAAACGGTGCCGGGCTGACACCCAAGCTGATGGCTGCAGTATAGGCAATCGGTGTAATTAAAACGGCGGTGGCGTTATTGCTCATAAGCGCAGTAAGAACGGCAGTCAGTGTGTACACCGCGGCCAGCGTTGCCAATGGCCCGAAGCTGCCCACGCTGTGCACGGTGGTGTCGGCCAGAAGCTGTGCCAGACCCGACTTCTGCATGGCTACACCCAAGGGAATCACGCCGGCCAGCAACACAATCACCCGCCAGTCCACTGCCTGATAGGCTTGGTCGTTGCCGATGCAACGGGTGGCCACTAAGGCGATACATCCTAGGATTGAGGATGCAACAATCGGCAATAGGCCCAAGGCTGCAATGGCAATGGCGGCACTGACGATGGCCACCGACAGCAGGGCTTTACCGGTCTTTGGTTTGACTGCGGCATTGTCGCGCTCTTCCAGAATAATCAGATTTTCATTGCGGCGCAGCACATCCAGTTCGCTGGCAGTGCAAATCAGCAACATCACATCACCCACGCTGAGCACCACGTCTTTGATTTTTTCATTGAGCACTTCGCCCTTGCGGTGCAAGGCCAAGACCGTGGCGTTGTGGTGCCATTTGAAATCGAGTTCTTCCAGGGTCTTGCCGGTAAGGCGGGCGCCGGGCGCCACCATGGCTTCAACCAATACGCGGTCGTTCGACTTCTTGCCGGCCACGGTATTCAAATCGAAATGTTTGAACTCCGGATCAATCTCCAGCTTGGCATCGCTGCGCAGGGTTTCAATATTGGCCCAATCGCCTTCCACCAGCAGAATGTCGTCGGCATCCAATTTCACTGCGCGTGGCGCGAACTGCTTGCTGTCGCCGCGGATCAGTTCCAGAACACGTACCTTGTATTTTTTTGCAATCTGAATGGAGGCGGCCGATTGCCCGATGAACGGTGAATCCTGCATGACCCGTAATTCGGTGATGTATTTGCCCAGCCGGTAGGTTTCGCTCAGCGGCGCCGGCGGATGGTGCGGCAATAACCAGTGACGCACCAGCATCAGATAAGCGAAGCCGAACAGCATGGTGATAAAGCCAAGCTCGGCGAAATCGAACAGGCCGAAACCGGCAAAGCCCAGATCCTTGGCCAAGGAATTGACCAAGAGATTGGTGGAGGTGCCAATCAAAGTGCAGACACCGCCCATCTGCGCCGCATACGACAGCGGAATCAGCACCTGCGAAGGCGACTGCCGGTTGGCCGCAGTGGCCGCCAACACCAAGGGCAGAAATACGGCCACGGCTGCAGTATTGTTTACGAAGGCGGAAATTGGCCCGATGATGAACATCAACACCAACAGGAATAACCACGGCGTTTTAATCCGTATCATTACCCGGCCCACAGCATCCATGGCACCGGTATGCGCCAGGCCGGCGCTAAGAAT
>JAHEBG010000361.1 GCA_024642445.1 Gammaproteobacteria bacterium
TGGTGGCGGTAGCCGAGCGCGAGCGATTAATCCCGTTTCTGCTGGATCGGTTCGTGGACAGTGTTGATTTCGAGCAGGGCCTGATTACCGTGGACTGGGATGCCGATTTCTGATGCGCATTGATGCCATCACCCTGTTCCCTGAGTATTTGCAGTCCTGCGTAAAAGTAGGGGTGGTAGGCCGTGCTTTCGAGCGCGGGCTGGCCTCGCTGACACTGTGGAATCCGCGCGATTTCACCCATGACAACTACCGCCGTATCGACGAACGGCCGTTCGGTGGCGGCCCGGGCATGGTGATGATGCTGGATCCATTGCAGGAAACCTTGGCGGCTGTTCGTGAAGCGGCTTCCGAACCTTGTCATGTGGTGTATCTGAGTCCGCAGGGACGGCCATTCACCCAGTCCAAAGCACGCACACTGGCGGCTAAGCCGCGTTTGGTGTTGCTGGCCGGCCGCTATGAGGGTGTGGATCAGCGCTTTCTGGATGCGCATGTGGATGAGGAGCTGTCTATCGGCGATTACGTGCTTTCCGGCGGTGAACTGCCGGCAGCGGCAGTGATAGATGCGGTGGTCAGGCTGTTGGACGGCGCCCTGAACGATGCCGAATCCGCGCCGCAGGACAGTTTCGAGCAAGGTCTGTTGGACTGCCCGCATTACACCCGTTCCGAATCGCAGGGTACCGAGGGTGTTCCGGAGGTTCTGCTTTCAGGAAACCATGCCCATATTGCGCGTTGGCGGCGCCAACAAAGCCTGGGCCAAACCTGGTTGAAACGCCCGGATTTGCTGGAGAAAATGCAATTATCGGCTGCCGACCAGGCGCTATTGGCCGCATTCCAAGCTGAACAAACCGCCAATTCCAAGACCGATGCCGGCAACCCCTAGCCAAACCGCAATCTTTCGCGTTATAATAAGCGGCTAACACACGCCGAGAGGCGTCCCTAAGAACGACAGAATCCGTGGTGCCTTTATGAACCTCCTGCAAAAATTCGAAGCCGAACAAATTACCCGCCAGCTGCCTGACTTCGGTCCGGGCGACACCGTTGTTGTCAACGTGAAAGTGAAAGAAGGCAACCGCGAGCGCGTGCAAGCCTATGAAGGCGTTGTCATCGCCATCAAAAACCGCGGCCTGAATTCGGCCTTCACCGTACGTAAGATTTCGCACGGCTTCGGTGTTGAGCGTGTATTCCAGACCCACAGCGCCATCATCGATTCCGTGACCGTCAAGCGTCGTGGCGATGTGCGTCAGGGCAAACTGTATTACCTGCGCGATCTGGAAGGCAAAAAAGCCCGCATCAAAGAAGATCTGAATTACGGAAAGAAAAGCGCCTAATCGGTGCTGAAGATTTCCTGCATGCGGCCGCTTCTGCGGCCGTTTGCATTTAAAGCCCATGACCGCCGCCGCCCCACTTACTGAAGTCCGTGCCGATATCTGGCTATGGGCTGCACGCTTTTATAAAACGCGCAGCCTGGCCAAGCAGATGTTGGTATCAGGCAAAATCGAAATCGACGGCCAGAGCATCAAGCCCTCGCGGCAGTTACACGTCGGTGACACACTGCACATCACGCGTGCCAATGAATTGTATGAAATCACTGTGGTTGCGCTTTCGGAAATGCGCGGCCCTGCAGTTCAAGCTCAGGCTCTCTACAGTGAAAGCGATAGCTCGCGCCTGAAGCGCGAAAGCGAACGCGAAATGCGCAAGCTGGCCAATGCCGGTTACCGGCCGCCATCCGGCAAGCCCGACAAGCGTGCGCGCCGCTTGATTCAAGCCTTGGGTGATTTGGACGCGCTGTAACGTATTGCTCAGTCGTAAACCGGCAATTCCGGATTGCGTTGGAACGTAAATATCAAATGGGTTTCGATGTGCGCGACTTCAGCGCGCTGGGTAAACGCCGACAACTCGAAGTCTCTAAGGTGTTGGGTATCGCGTACGCCCACATGCACCAAAAAGTCGTCCTTACCGGCCACATGGTAGAACGAAAGCACTTCCTTCAGCGTGCGCAGATGTGCCTCAAATGCCTCTAAGGATTCCCGTGAATGCCGGGTCAGACGGATAGCTACCATGGCCTGCAAATCAATACCGATGGCGCGCGCATCCACTTCGGCATGGTAGCCCAGCAATACCTTTTCCTCATGCATTTTGCGTACACGCTCGAGCGCGGTAGAGGCTGCGATTTGCGCATGTTC
>JAHEBG010000362.1 GCA_024642445.1 Gammaproteobacteria bacterium
GTCATCGGTATTCCGAGGGGTTTGCGGTTACACTGGGTCTATGTTAATCGCTTTCAACAAGCCGTACGGCGTTCTCACGCAATTCACCGATCAAAGCATGCCGCCCCGGCGTACCCTGGCCGAATTCAGCCTGCCGAAAGATGTTTATGCGGCCGGCCGTTTGGATATCGACTCGGAAGGCTTGTTGCTGTTGTCCGATGATGGCGCCCGCATCGCCCAGATTTCTTCGCCGAAATTCAAGTGGCCGAAAACTTATCTGGTGCAGGTGGAAGGCGCGGCCGATGACAGCCATCTGCAACCTTTGCGCGATGGCGTGACCTTGAAAGACGGCCCGACCTTATCGGCCAATGCGCGCCTATTGGAAGCAATGCCGGAGTGGCTTTGGCCACGTACACCGCCGGTGCGTTTCCGTAAGTCGGTGCCGGAGTCGTGGCTTGAGCTGACCATCAAAGAAGGCCGCAACCGTCAGGTGCGCCGCATGTGTGCAGCAGTCGGCCTGCCGTGCCTGCGCTTGGTTAGAATTTCGGTTGGGCCACACCGCTTGGACGGCCTGCAACCAGGGCAATGGCGCAACGAAGAGCCCTGATTGCCATCATGGCATGACCTATCAAGTTCCTCTGGGCTTGGCTCGGTGCGTAGCCGGTGCATTCCAGGGGTCGTCCGGCCACGGGTGGCGCGGGTATCGGCCCTTCATTTCTTTTTTCACTTCGGCATAGGTGTTGTCCCAGAAGTTTTTCAAATCCTGAGTAATTTGCAGCGGCTTGCCCCCAGGGGAAAGCAAATGCAGCATCACGCTTACTCGGCCCTCGGCTACAGTGGGCGATTGCGCCAAACCGAACAACTCCTGCAATTTCACCGCCAACACCGGCGGGCCGTGTGGGTCATACAGCAATGGCCGCTCAAGCCCCGAGGGGACCTTTACCGCCACCGGCGCCAAACGATCAATCCTTTGTTTGGTGTTCCAGTCCGCCAAATCATACAGTGCGTTACTCAGATCTTCCGGCGCCAACGCATCCAATCGGGATTTTCCCAGCAGTGCCGGTTTCAACCACGCATCAAGATGTTGTAACAGTGCCGCATCCGAGCAGTCGGGCCACGCGTCGTTTGGAAACCATTGTTGAAGGCAGGCCACACGCTGTCGAAATTGCAGGGCACGATTGCTCCACGGCAACACCGCCAAGCCTTTCTGCCGGACCACGGCGCATAAGGCTTCAGACGCCAAGCCGGGATCCACTTTGCCCAGAGATTGGCTGGACAACACAATCTGCGCGAAGCGTTTTTCACGGCGTGACAGCAGGGCGTTGCGGGCGTCGTCCCAGCGCACCACATCGTCTTCGCGGAAGCGTTCAGGAAAATCGTCACGCAAGCGCTGTTCATCCAGTGGCGCTGCCCGCAAAATCAAAGCCTCTTTGGCTTCGAATTTCAAATCACTGGCGCACAGCCAGGGCTCGCCGTACAACGTGCTTTCCGGATGCAGCCGTGCCATGCGGCCGCTGGCTAAGGCATAACGCAGCGGGTCGCTGTCATGCTGTTTTCCAATGCGATCGGGATAGGCATGCAATAACACATCGCCCAAACGGTGCGCAGAAACCGTATCCGGCGCGCGCTGGTCACAGCGTATGCGTCTGCGCCATTGCGCCGCGGCTTGATCGAGTTGTTTCAGGCCGGCAGCGCTGGCGCCCGGTGTGCGCTTTCCCGCACGGAAATCGGCCAATGCTTGCCAGCGTGCTTGCCAATCGTCACGGCGACCGCCGATCAGCGGGTCACGGGCTTCAACCAAGGCGGCCAGATCACAGGCCAGCGCTTTTTCAAGGGCCGTGTCAACGGCCAACAGCATGGCGGCCAGTCGCGGATGCGTGCCCAAGGCCAGCATGCGTTTACCCAGTGGCGTAATCCGGGTATCGGCATCCAGCGCGCCCAGATCTCGAAGCAAATCCCGGCCTGCCTGTAGCGGGCCATGCGGCGGTGCATCAACAAACGGCAATTCACTGCCGCCCCAGGCGGCCAGCTCCAATGCCAGCATGCTCAGTTCGCTGTGCTGAATCTCGGCTCGACGCATGGGCTCCAAGCGCTGCGATGCCGGCCACAAACGGTAACACCAGCCTTCGGAAACCCTGCCGGCGCGACCCGCCCGTTGCTCGGCAGACGCCAAAGATATGGCAACGGTCT
>JAHEBG010000363.1 GCA_024642445.1 Gammaproteobacteria bacterium
GGTTACGCCAACTGTTGTAAGGCGCCAACAGGCCTTGCCGACTGGCCGGTGGCATGGCATGCACCACACCCAGATCGGCCGCACCACGGGCAAAGAAATTGAAGCCGCGGATCAGCAACGCACCCAACAGCGGGATGCGACCAAGACCGATTTGCCAGGGCAGTTTTTTGGTCTGCGGCAAAGGAAACGATGCAGTATTGAGAATGACCAAACGCGCGATGCGCTCTGGATGTTTCAACGCCCAGGCAAAGCCGATCATGCCACCCCAGTCGTGAACGGCCAATGTGATTTTTTTATCCAACGACAATGACGACAGCAAGGCCTCCAGATCATCCACCCGTGATTGCAGGGTGTAACGGTAGCGGCTGTCATCGGGTTTGTCGGAAAGGCCCATGCCGATGTGATCAGGCACGATGCAGCGGTAGCCATTGCCTAAGCCGCCTATCAGATGCCGCCAATAGTAGCTCCAGGATGGATTGCCGTGCAGCATCACTACCGGATCGGCAGTGGCAGGGCCTTCATCAAGGTAGCTCAGTTCAATGCCGTTGCCACGGTCGAAACGCTTCGGCAGGAACGGATAATCCGGGTAGATCGGCAGCTCAGCCACGCCTTACCACACCACTTCGGCCATGGAGCAATTCAACCCGGAGCCGATGCCCAGCAATGCAATGCGCTGGCCTTTCTTCAGGCGACCCATTTCTTTCAGCTTGCTGAGTACGATTGGAACCGAGGCCGGACCGATATTGCCGTGCTCGGCAAAAATGGTGAGTACTTTTTTCGGATCGATGCCGAATGCTTTGATCATGGCATCGGTGTGCACGCGGCTGACCTGATGCACCACGAACTCATCCATTTCTTCCACCGCCCAACCCATAGCCAGACGCGCGGCGGCAAAGGTTTTAGTGGCCAACTTCATGCCTTCAATCAGCAACATACGGGTATCGGTGACCATGCGGTCAAGATTGCCACGGCACAGGGTATTCCATTCGGTGGCTGCGCGCGACACACCGCCGCGGTAACGCGGCGCATCCGGTGCCAGCTCAACGCGTGAAAGCACCATGGCGGCAGCACCGCAACCCAGTGTCAACGAGGCCAGCTCACTGCGGAACTGCTCTTCGGTCAAATCGGGGCTTTTCATGCGTGCCAGGGTTTTTTCGTAGACCATGTTGGCGGTTTCGCCATCCACCACCAAGGCATAATCGATTTCGCCGCGCTCCAGCATACGGCTGGCAACATCCATACCGTTCAAGAACGCCAGGCAGGCATTGGCGATGTCGAAGTTCAGACAGATATCGGACAAGCCCAGATTGCCGGAAACGATGCTGGCGGTTGACGGCTCAAGGAAATCGCGGCTGACCGAGGTGTTGACCAGCAGTCCTACGCGGTTACGGTCGATGCCGGCATCCAACAAGGCTTTTTCTGCTGCCATGGTTGCCACGTCTGAGGCTTGCAAATTGCCGTCCCACAGGCGGCGCGCCTTGATACCGGCAATATCCTGCAACACATCGGATTTGATACCGAGGCGGTCCATGGTGGGCTTCAATTCCAGATTGATCTGGTCGGAAGTCAAAGTAACCGGCGCATCAATATGGGCAAGACCGGCAATAGCTACGTTTTTGAAAAGCATGGAGGTATCCTGAAATAAGCCGTCCGCACCTGCGGCAGGCCAAGACCCGTATTTTGCCATATTCGAGCGTCAAACGCCGCAAACAATGCCCTCACTGCCACTAAGCCGATGATTTGATGGCCTGTTCGCGGTTGACCTCGGCGGCCAATGCCGATGTAATGGCGTTATCGGCTTACTTCTAGGCCTTACATATCTAAGGGGTTAATCATGGCATTGGCTAATGAAAACAACGCGTCGCTGGCAGTACTGATTGACGCCGACAATGCCAATCCGGCCATTATCGAGGGCCTGCTGGCAGAAGTCGCAAAACTGGGCGTGGCCAGCGTAAAACGCATATACGGCAACTGGACCACCCCCAACCTGGGGCAGTGGAAAAGCGTTTTGTTGGAATATTCCATCCAGCCGATCCAACAGTTCTCGTACACCACCGGTAAAAATGCCACCGACAGCGCGATGATCATCGATGCCATGGATCTGCTGTACACCGGGACATTCGACGGTTTCTGCCTGGTATCCAGCGACAGCGATTTCACCCGA
>JAHEBG010000364.1 GCA_024642445.1 Gammaproteobacteria bacterium
CTTGCCGCACTGGGTGAATGGCAGTAATTGCAAGGCATTATTCAGGAAAACGCCAGCGATGCTGGCGTTTTCTGTCTGTACCGTCCTCACATCCGGTTTACAAGGCGCACACTACAATACACCGTCTCTTTAAGGAAACTGTCTGATGCGCATTTTGATATTGGGATTGCTGTGCTTTCTGGGCGCCTGTAGCCAGGATGCAGTTGAGTCCAAAAAAGGCGGGTCACCTGCAGTTGTCACCGTTATCACGGTTCAGACTCAGCCGTGGACAGAGGTCATTCAGGCCGTCGGAACCAGCAAGGCCCGTGATTCGGTAGTCATCGCTGCCAAGCAATCCGAACGCGTATCTGTGGTGCATTTTGACAGCGGGCAGCGTGTGGCCAAAGGGCGGTTACTGGTAGAGCTTGACAGCGGTACTGCGCGTGCCGAATTGCAGGAGGCACAAGCCTCTTTAAATGACCTTAACGCCCAGGTACAACGTCTGCAGAACCTGCAGAGCCAACAGCTGATTGCAAAAAGCCAACTGGATACCGCCGTTGCCAATCGCAACGCTGCTCGTGCCCGTGTGCAGGCGGCTCAAGTGCGCTTGGATGAACGCATGATTCGTGCGCCGTTCAGTGGGGTATTGGGCCTTCGTCAGGTCAGTCCAGGGCAATTTGTGAATGCCGGTGCCGCTTTGGTCAATCTGGATGATCTTGATCGGATGTGGGTGGACTTTCCGGTGCCGGAATTCCTGCTGACCAAAGTACAGACCGGCATGGCATTACGTTTGAAAGCCGACGCTTATCCTGATCAGGAATTTCCAGCGCGTGTCGCAGGCATTGAGTCACGCATTGATGTCAGCACACGTGCCCTGATGGTGCGTGCCGAGGTAGACAACAGCAAAGGCCGCTTGCGCCCTGGAATGCTGTTGCAGGTGGAGTTGCAGCAGGAACTGGGCAACAGCCTGGTGGTGCCAGAGCTGTGTCTGCAACAAGTCGGCAACCGAAGCTTCGTTTATGCCGTGAATGCCGACAATACCGTGGTCAGCCGCGATATCGTTATCGGCAGTCGACGCGAAGGCAAGGTGGTGGTTCTGTCGGGCCTGAAAGCCGGCGACCGTATCGTTCGTGACGGCACCTCAAAATTACGCGACGGCCAGGCAATTCAAATTGCGCCCGGCGGCAACACTGTCAGCCCATGATACTTTCCGACATCTCGATTAAACGCCCGGTTCTGGCCGCGGTTATCAGCCTAATGCTGGTAGTGGTGGGGATAATTGCGTTTACCCGCTTGCCTCTGCGCGAATTGCCGAATATCGATTCGCCGGTGGTATCGATTGATGTGAATTATCCCGGTGCCGCTGCCGGTGTGGTGGAAACCCGTATCACCCAGGTATTGGAAGATGCGGTAGCCGGCATCGAGGGCGTCGACCTTCTCAGCAGCAGCTCTCGCAACGGCCGTTCTTCGGTCAATCTGGAGTTCAATCTCTCGCGCGATATCGAATCCGCGGCCAATGATGTGCGTGATGCGATCAGCCGAGTTGCCGATCGTCTTCCCGAGGAAGCCGATCCGCCGGAAGTGGCGAAAGTGTCGGCCGATGCCGATGTCATGATGTGGCTGCGCGTGGTTGATCCCAAATCGGACGCATTGGCACTGACCGACTATGCTCAGCGTTTTATCGTTGATCGTCTGTCGAGCATTCCCGGGGTGGCGCAGGTGCGCTTGGCTGGAGCACAGCGTTACGCCTTGCGAATTTGGTTGGATGATGCAGCACTGGCCGCGCGTGGCTTGACCGTTGCCGATGTTGAAGCGGCCTTGCGCCGTGAAAATCTGGAGTTACCGGCCGGTCGGCTGGAATCCAAGGAACGCGATTTCCTGTTGCGCATCGGACGCAGTTTCGATTCACCCGAACAATTTGAACAAATGGCCATCCGCACTATGCCCGATGGCCAGATTGTGCGTATGGCCGATATTGCTCGTGTCGCCAAGGAATCCTCAGAACGCAGGGCATGGTTCCGGGGCAACGGCGAGCCGCAATTGGGCTTAGGTGTAATCAAAACCTCTACGGCCAACAGCTTGCAGGTGGCGGAGTCCATTCGTACCGAAGTCGATCGTATCAATGAAAGTTTGCCGAAAGGTATGGAGATGGGCATCAATTTCGATGCTACCGTATTCATTGATG
>JAHEBG010000365.1 GCA_024642445.1 Gammaproteobacteria bacterium
CCACCAACGCCAACCCCAATTCATCCATGTCCTTGAAATGCCGGTAAAACGAGGCAGGAACCACACCAATCTCACGGGTAACTTCGCGCAGGCTGAGCGAGGTAAAGCCGCGGCCTTGCCCAACCAATGCCAACGCCGCCTGCATCAATTGCTGGCGGGTCTGCAGCTTACGGGCATCGCGGCGCAAACCGGGGTGCGTGGCAGTAGGGGTATGAACAGGCAAAATACGCGCCTCTGGGGAGTGAACCCAGTATAAACACTGGCTCCCGAATCGCAATCGGTAATTGACATGGCCAAATATTTGGGTAAACATGTGTTTACTCAAATATTCTGTGATCTGCATGCGTGCTACCCCCTTACCGCTGTTCTGGCGCCTGCCATGGTTGAACCCGCTGAACGACGTTACCGGCTGGAACAACCTTTTGCACACCATTAATAGCACCTGGTCGTTGACCGAAGTGCGGGCGCGGGTGGTGTTACGGGTGCAGGAATGCCGCGACATGGTCAGCCTGTACCTGAAACCCAATCGCCTGTTCAAGAGCTTCAAAGCCGGCCAATACCTGTCGCTGACGCTGCCCAGCAATGGCGTGCTAACTACCCGAAATTTCAGTATTTCCAATGCGCCAAACCGCAAAGGCCTGATCCGTCTCACCCTGCGCGTCAAAGCCGACGGCCGGGTAACGCCCTTAGCATCTGCCCTGAAAAAAGGCGATACGGTGCGCTTAAGCCAGGCCGGCGGCGATTTCAGTGCCACCGACCCGAGCCGTGGCAAATTGTTGCTGGCCGCCGGCAGCGGCATCACCCCGATGATGGCCATGTTGCAACACTGGGCCAGCCAAACCGATCGCCCTGATGTGGTCTTGCTGTACAGTGCACGCACAGCGGAGCAAGCTGCTTTCCGCGATGAATTGCAAACACTTGTTCACCGTTGGCCAGAGTTGCGCGTGCATACTCACCTTAGCGCTGCCGAGGGCCGGTTGAGCGCCGAAGCACTGGCGCAAAAGGTGCCCGATTACGCCGCGCGTGAAACCTTGTTGTGCGGTCCGGAATCCTTCATGGAAAACTTTGCCGAACACTATCGGCAACAGGGCTTGGAAGCGCATCTGAAACAAGAGCACTTCCAAGCCAGAAAAACAGCCGTGCAACCCAATGCAGAACACTTTTTGGTATTCAACGCCGAAGGCCAATCGGCATTCAGCGCGCGCCAAGGGCAAAATCTGTTGGAAGCAGCCGAATCCGATGGCCTGACCCCGACACACGGCTGTCGACGCGGCATCTGCATGAGCTGCCAATGCAAGAAGCTCAGCGGTGTTGTAATCAATCAATTAACCCAAACGGCATCTGACGCCGGCGAAGCATGGATTCAACTCTGTGTGTCCACGCCTGCCAGCGATTTGCATCTGGAGATCTGAACATGGCAAAAACCCAATTGCACGGCGAAGAATTGCAACGCTTCCAAGCCGAACTGGATCAGCTGCGCGCACAAACCATGGCGAACGTGGGCGCAGTCGATGCCACCTATATCCGCCGTGTCCGTGGCCTGACACAGGGCAGTGCCATCGCCGGCCGCAGCCTGTTGATGTTTGGCCTGGGCCCTGTAAGTTGGGTGGCCGGTATAGCCGCACTGGCGCACGCTAAAATTCTGGAAAACATGGAGCTGGGCCACAACATCCTACACGGTCAGTACGACTTCATGAATGACCCGACGTTCCATTCCAAACATTACAGCTGGGATATGGTGTGCGCACCCGAAAATTGGCGCAAAGCACACAATATCGAACACCACAATTACACCAACATCCTAGGCAAAGACCAGGACTACGGCTATGGCATGTTCCGTTTAAGTAAGGCCCAGCGCTGGCGCCCTGCCTATCTGCTGCAACCGTTCAGCTATCTGGTGCTGGCAGCAAACTTCCAATGGGGCATTGCCATCCAAGACCTTAAACTTGGCCGTTGGCTGAAAGGCCGCATGAGCACGGCAAAGCTGCGGACACTGGCCAAGCCGTTCATGAAAAAAGCAGGCTCGCAGTTGTTCAAGGATTATGTGCTGTTTCCGGCACTGGCCTTCTGGCAATGGCCGCGGGTGATGTTGGGCAACCTGATTGCCAACGGTATCCGCAATGTCTGGACCAATGCCGTGATTTTCTGCGGCCACTTCACCA
>JAHEBG010000043.1 GCA_024642445.1 Gammaproteobacteria bacterium
CAGCAGCAATACGCCGGTAAAACTGTCGGCGCGCGACCTTGCCTTTTACTACGGCGATTTCAAAGCCATCAAGGAGCTGTCTCTTGACGTTCCGGAAAACAAAGTTACGGCATTGATTGGCCCTTCGGGCTGTGGCAAGTCGACCCTGCTCCGAATTTTCAACCGCATCTACAGCCTGTACCCGAAACAACGCGCCACAGGTACCGTGCTTCTGGACGGTGAGAATATCATTGATGCTAATTACCCTTTGAATAAATTGCGCAGTAAAGTCGGCATGGTTTTCCAGAAACCTGTTCCGTTCCCCATGTCGATCTACGACAACATCGCCTACGGCATTAAACATTACGAACGCCTTTCGCGCGCCGATATGGATGTGCGTGTTGAGCAAGCCTTGCGACAAGGTGCTTTGTGGGATGAAGTCAAAGACAAACTCAAACAGAGTGCGCTCGGCCTTTCCGGTGGCCAGCAGCAACGCCTGTGCATTGCCCGAGCCATTGCACTGCAGCCGGAGGTAATCCTTTTCGATGAACCGACCTCGGCGCTTGACCCGATCGCTACCGGGAAAATCGAGCAATTGATTTCGGAATTGAAGCAGCAGTTCAGTATTCTGATTGTGACCCACAACATGCAACAGGCCGCCCGTGTTTCTGACTTCACCGCGTTCATGTACTTGGGTGAGCTGGTTGAGCACGGCAGCACCGAAACCATATTCACTAAACCCACCCAAAAGCAGACCGAAGACTACATCACCGGTCGCTTCGGCTAAGGAGCACCCATGCACACCCATGACCACATCCTGAAAAGTTTCGATTCCGAACTCGACCGCCTGTACGATGAAATCAAGCAGATGGGCGATCTGGCCATTGCCCAATTGAATGCCGCCATCGACGTTCTGAACCGGCGTGACAGCAATGCCGCAGCCCGGGTGGTGGCCAATGACGACGCCATCGATGCCCTTGAGAATGAAATCAGTATGGATGTGCTGAAATTACTTGCGCTTCGCCAGCCGATGGCACGCGACCTTCGCGAAGTATATGCAGCACTGCGCATTTCAGCCGATATCGAACGCATCGGCGATTATGCATCGAATGTCGCAAAGCGCTCCATTGTGCTGAATAACAGCCCCGAACTGCCCGCCGCTACTCGTATTGCCCGCTTGGCCAAAACCGCCAATGCATTGCTGGCCGACGCACTTAAAGCCTACGCCGATGGCGATGCGCAACTGGCTGCGAAAGTCCGGGAAGCCGATGCCGATCTGGACGCGATGTACACCAGCTTCTTCCGCGAATTGGTGACCTACATGATGGAAGACCCCCGCACCATCGGCGCCTGCACCCACCTGATGTTCATGGCCAAGAATATCGAACGCATCGGCGACCATGCCACCAATATCGCCGAGAACACCTGGTTCGTTGTGCACGGCGATATGCCGGAAGGCGAACGCAAGAAGGAAGACCGTACCAGCGAGTGATTTTCTGCACCTGAAGTGAATAAGGCCCGCCTGCGCGGGCCTTTTCATTGCAAGCGACTGGTATCATGGAGCCATGATTGATAAATCACCCAAATTTCCGCTCAACGACCGCTTCCGCGGCTTTCTGCCAGTGGTAGTCGATGTTGAAACCGGCGGTTTCGATTGCGCTCGGCACGCTTTATTGGAAATCGCCGCAGCGCCGATTGAATTTGATGATAATGGCGTGCTGACAGTTGGCGAAATCCATACCTGCCATGTGCACCCGTTCGAAGGCTCGGAAATCGACCCGAAATCACTGGAAGTGACCGGCATTGATATCGCGCACCCGTTCCGGGATGCCAAGGATGAGCGTGCGGCCCTAGATCATATTTTTCTGCCCATCCGTCAGGCGGCAAAACGCAACAACTGTACGCGTGCCATTCTGGTTGGACACAATGCCTCCTTTGACTTGGGTTTCCTGAATGCCGCAGTGACACGCGTCGGTCATAAGCGCAATCCGTTCCATCCGTTCAGCACCTTGGATACGGTAACGCTGGCCGCCATGGCCTACGGACAGACCGTACTCAGCAAAGCGGTAATGGCCGCCGGCATGGAGTGGAACAATGCCGATGCGCATTCTGCGGTTTACGACACCGAGCGCACCGCTCAGCTGTTCTGCAAAATCGTCAACGCCTGGAAAGGCGGCTGATCAGGGCGTTGCCGTTGGCGGCTTTTTCGGCATGAAACTTTCAGTGCCGGCCTTGTACATGCCGTAAAGGCTGATAACAATCCATGCGCTCTCGATGACGAATGCCGAAATATTGGTGTGCTCGTCGTAAATCAGCGAGGCCAGAATCGCGGCCGCACCGATCAAGTTCAGCAACGGGTAAAGGAATCCGTCACCCTTCATACGCCGTGCCTGCAAAGCCAGATACGCCAGCAATGTGAGTGCAACGCCCAGCAAACCCACCACATCAAACCAGTAAATCGTCATTTCAAACCTCCATTGCGTTGCCGGACAACTTCGAATAATGCGATACCGGTAGCCACGGAAACATTCAGACTTTCCATTTCGCCCGGCATTGGAATCTTTACCAGACCGTCGCAGTGCTCACGGGTAAGCCGGCGCATACCTTCGCCTTCGCCGCCCATCACAATGGCCGTATTGCCGGTGAAATCGGTCTGGTATATCAAGCCCAGTGCCTCACCGTCCATGCCGTAAACCCAAACGCCGGCATCTTTGATCGCGCGCAGGGTGCGCGCAAGATTGGTTACCGAAATCACCGGAATACGGTCGGCGGCGCCGGCCGAAGTTTTCCGCACCGTGGCATTCAAGGGTGCCGCCTTGTCTTTCGGCATGATGACTGCCGTTACTCCGGCGGCAGCGGCTGAGCGCAGGCAAGCACCCAGATTGTGCGGATCCTGTACGCCGTCCAAAACCAGAAGCAATGCTTTGCCCTGCGCGGCCTCAATCAGTCCAGCCAATTCGGCTTCATCCATTGGCTTGGCCGCTTCATAGCGGGCTATCACGCCTTGATGGCGAAGACCGCCGGCAATGCCTTCCAGCGCCTGATGGGTGACGCGCCGAACCGAAATTTCACGACGGCGGGCGTTTTCTTCAATCTCGGTGATACGCACGTTCTTGTTGCCGGCCTCCACCAGAATCTCACGGACATGTTCGATGTCATGCTCCAGTGCCGAGGCGACGGCATTGATGCCGGATATCCATTGATCAGACTTACTCATGCCCTGCCCTCATTTTTTCACTTTGGTTTTCTTGCCCTGTTCCTGCTCGGGCAGAATCGGCTTGAAATCGATGCGTTTGTCTTCCACGCTGGCCTTCAGCACCAGCACGCGGATAGTGTCGCCGAGACGGAACGACAAACGACGACGTTCACCACTCAGGGTTTTGCGTTGCGGATCGAAATGCCAGTAATCGTGCGGCAATTGGGTGACATGCACCAAACCGTTCACTTTCGATTGATTGAGCTCGACGAACAGTCCAAAACTGGTAACGCCGCTGATAACTCCGTCGAACTGGCTGCCGACATGCTGTTCCATCCATGCACTGCGGTAACGCTCATCTACTTCACGCTCGGCTTCATCGGCACGACGCGCTTTCTCGGAACATTGCAGGCACAGCGTATCCATCTCCTGCTGAGAATAGGTATAGCCACCGGCACTGCCGGCGATCAGCGCTTTCTTCAGCACCCGATGCAGTAAAAGATCGGGGTAGCGGCGGATTGGCGAGGTGAAGTGACTGTAGGCAGCTAGCGCCAAACCGAAATGGCCGTTGTTCTTGGTGGCATACACCGCCAGACTTTGCGAGCGCAACAGTACCGTCTCCAACAGCGCAGCATCGGGCCGTTCACGAGTCTTTTTCAGAAGGTTGGTGAAATCCCGCGGTTGCACCTTGGAATAGGCCGGCATGCTCAGGGAAAATTCCTTCAGGAACTCGAGCAGATCTGAATATTTCGATTCCGGCGGCCTGTCATGCACCCGGAACGGCGCATGCAGGCCGTTCTCGAGCACGGCTTTGCCGGCCTCGACGTTGGCGGCGATCATGCACTCTTCAATGAGTTTATGGGCATCGTTGCGTGCCAGCATGCCGCCCTGCACCACCTCACCTTTCTGATTCAATTCGAAATGCACTTCACTGGATTCGAATTCGATGGCTCCGCGTTTGGCGCGCGCCTTGGAAAGTATCTCGTACAACTGATGCAGACGTTCAATAGCCGGCAGTAGTGGACCAAGCGCGGCTTTCTGCTCGGCATCGTTCTCGCCAATGACTTTCCAGACCTGATTGTAGGTAAGACGGGCATGCGAAAACATGACCGCTTCATAAAACTGCGAGCGGATCACCAGACCATCGAAACCCACCTGCATGTCGCAGACGAAACACAGGCGTTCAACCTTCGGCTTCAACGAACATATGCCGTTGGAAAGATTCTCAGGCAGCATAGGTACCACATAGCCGGGAAAATATACCGACGTGCCACGCAGAACCGCTTCATCGTCCAGAGCGGTACCGGGCCGAACATAATGCGAGACATCGGCAATAGCCACCACCAGCCGGAAGCCTTCGGCGTTGTTCTCGCAATACACCGCATCATCGAAATCCTTGGCATCCTCGCCATCGATGGTCACCAACGGCAATTGCCGGATATCACGCCGCGCGGCAACTTCCGAGGCCTGTACATCCACCGGAATGGCATTGGCCTCACGCAGCACCGCCGCATCGAATTCATGTGGCAGGTTATGGCCGTGAATCGCCATTTCAACCACTTTCGAGGCGGTCAAGGTATCGCCCAAGACCACCAGAACCTTACCAATCGGCGGCCGTCCGGAATCAATCGGCGATATGATTTCGGCCACCACCAACTGACCGTCTTTGGCTTGATTGCGGTCGTCAGGGCCAATCAGCACTTCGTGCATCAGGCGTTTGTCATCGGGAACCACCGTGGCAATACCGGCACGTAGCGTGAAGCGACCGGTAACCCGGGTATGGCGACGCTCGAGCACTTCGGCAATGGCGACATTACGACGGCCTTTATGGTCCATATTGATGACGCTAACCAGAACGCGATCGCCATGGAAACATTTACGCAGCTCACTTGGATTCAGAAATCCGTCATCGCCGCCGCTTTCAAACTTGACGAAGCCGAAGCCGTCGGGATGCGCGATGACCGTACCGGCCAGCAAATCCAACTGCGCCACCGGCGCCAAACCGCCACGACGATTCAACAACAGCTGACCATCTCGTACCATGGCCTGAAGCCGGCGCTGCAGCGCTTCAAAGCGGTCTGGGGCGGTTAATTTCAAGGCTTTGGCCATCTCTTCCAGCGTTAATGGGCCATCGGCATCGCGCAGAAATGTCAGAAGGCCTTCACGACTGAGGATCGGATTCTCGTATTTATCATTTTCCCGGTGAAAATGCGGGTCAGAGGTCTTGCCGTAGCGCGGGGCTTTCCCCGACGCTGGAGCAGAAGCGGGCGGCTTGCCACGGCGTGGCGGCTTGTTTTTTGATTTTTTCTCGGCGTTTTTCGGACCCGGGCCGGCCTTTTTCATGGAATCCGGCATCCAACCCGGCAATGCCGGCTTTTTCTTGTTTTTAGGGGTGTTTTTCATGCCTTACATCTTACACGCAACCCCGTCTGGATGCCGGTTGCCGCGCGCCACGCGGATTATTTTGACTTTAGACACCCCGCCGGATAAAATACCTGACCGAAACAAAACACCTTGCCCAGGTGGCGGAATTGGTAGACGCACTAGCTTCAGGTGCTAGCGGCTTCGGTCGTGGGGGTTCGAGTCCCCCCTTGGGCACCACATGAGAATCCCCGCTTGCGGGGATTTTTTTGTTTCGGCCACCGTTCCCCCGTAGAATGAAACCATGCAGGAATCCGTATGACCGCAGACAATATCCTCACCATGGCCAAAGCGTTGGTGCAATCCGGCGATCTGGAAGGCGCCGAAGCGGCGTTGTCGGCGCGAGCCCGGGTACAACCGGTATCTTCCGAAATCATTCTTTTTCTGGCCGACGTTTTGCTTAAACTGAAACAGCCGGAGCAGACCGTTGCGCTGTTGCAGCAACATACTACCTTACGCGACTGTGTTGATTGGTTGCGCGAATACAGCATTGGCGAGCGCATGAATGCCACCGCGACCAATTTGCTGGAAGCCTTGCCGAAATCCGGCAGCATCGATGACCTTATCGATCAGGCCGCGCTCATGCAAATGAAAGGCGACGCGCGTGCCGCCGCATTCCTGTGCCGAAAGGTTCTGGCAATACAGCCCAATAACGCCTTCGCACACAACCATCTGGGCCGCGCCCTGTTCAACACAGGTGCCAGCGAAGATGCACTGCAGGCTTTCGATGCCGCTGTACGTCTGGCGCCGGCCTATGCACAGGCCTGGCACAACCTGGGCCATGTGCGTCGCGCCAAGAGCGACCTCAAAGGTGCCGAAGCGGCCTATCAAAAAGCCGTTGGTCTTGCACCCTACTACCAGTCGGCCTGGTTGAATCTGGCCTTGCTGCGTATGGGCAGCGGCGACAACAGTACCGCAGTTACCCATCTTGAAAAACTGCTGGAATTCAATCCAAAACATGCCGAAGCCTGGCTGAACATGGGAATCTGCCGGCAGATTCAACGGGATTTCGAACCGGCCCGCAAAGCATTCGAGCAGGCATTGTCACTGACACCCGAAGATCCGCGTGTTTGGCGGCATATGGCTGGCCTGAAGCGTGAGTTGCTGAATAATGCCGGGGCGATAGACTGCTTCCGCAAGGCCTTGGCCTTGGTACCCAACGACAGCGATCTGTGGGCGGAATTGATTTCCACCTTGGAACTGGAGAGCGATCTGGATGCTGCCGAAACCGCGATTGCCGAAGGTCTGAAAATCCTGCCGTTCGATATCAACATCCTTTTCGAATCGGCAAAAATCGAACGGCGTCGCGGAAAAACCGAAGATGCCTATGCCACGCTGAAATCCATCCCGTTGCAGAAACTGCATCCGCGTCTGCACCAAGCCTACCATTTTGAATTGGCAATGGCCGCCGACCGAAACGCCCATTTCGATGAGGCCATGGCCGAGTTCGGCAAGGGCAACGCCATGGCCATGGCCAGCATTCGTGCGCGGCAAACCGACAAGGGTGCATTAGAACGGCAAATCGATGCCGTAAGCCGCTGGCTTGACCACGGCGCACCTTCGGCTGGAAACGGTGCCGATGAGGATACCGGCGCAGACCTGTGTTTTCTGATCGGCTTTCCGCGCTCCGGTACAACCCTGTTGGATGTCATGCTCGACGGCCATGCCAATGTACTGACATTGGAAGAAAAACCGACCATCGAGCGTGTGGCCTTCCGGTTGGACCGGTTTCAAGGCCATTATCCTTTCGCCATGGAAACCATCAGCGCCGATCAGCTCCGCGAACTGCGCACGCTGTATCGCGAACAGATTGCCGAGCTGCGCCATCCCGAGCATACCGTGGTAATCGATAAAATGCCGATTCGCACGGTACATGCCGCCTTCATGCACCGTCTTTTTCCTGATGCCAAATTTCTGTTTACTGAACGTCATCCTTGCGACGTAGTGCTAAGCAACTACATGCAGAACTATGCCCTCAATGAAGCCATGATCCAGTTCGCACGCCTGGATACTGCCGTCAGCACCTACGATGCGGTGATGCAGTTATGGCAAAAAACGTTGCAGAAACTTCCCGCCATGACGATACACAGCCTGCAGTACGAGGCACTCATTGAATCACCGGAACAGACACTGCGAGACGTCTGTGATTTCCTCGGCATTGCCTGGCAAAGCGGCATTGATCAACACCAAGATACCTTGG
>JAHEBG010000366.1 GCA_024642445.1 Gammaproteobacteria bacterium
CCCAGAACAGCGATGCACCACAGATTGCGCAAAATCCGCGGCGCACGTTTTCTGAAGAGGCATACCAGGTGATGTGTTCGATGCCCGTAATCCGGATGTGGTCACGTTCAACATCGGTGGAAACCCAGAAGTGACCGGATTGCTTGCGGCATTGCCGGCAATGGCAGGCATCGGGCGGATGCAGGTCTGCACTGATTTCGAAATGAACGGCGCCGCACAGGCAAGACCCTTTCAACATGATGTGCTCCTAGGTTACAGGTTCAACGCCAGCTCGGCTGCTTCCAGCCTATCCAAAATTGCCAACAGTTGCTGTTGTTCCGCGGGTGCCAGCGAGGCCATGATTTTCTGTTCCAGTTTCAATGCCAATGGCACGATTTCATCAAATACGGCATAACCATTGATGCTCAGTTGCAGGGATGACCGGCGCCGGTCGCCGGTATCGGTAGCGCGGTTCAGATAGCCCTTGTGCAGCAGTCCGGAAACCGCGCGTGATACCGCTACCTTATCCATGGCCGTGCGCTCGGCAACGCTATTGGCGCTGAGCGGACTCTGTTGGCCCAGCACCGCCATGACCCGCCATTCGGTAATGGACAGATTGAAGCGTTCCGAATACAAATCGGAAATGTCCTGGCTGACGCGATTGGACAGCACCGACAATCGGTACGGCAGAAACCGTTCCAGATGCAATTCGGCGTGGGCAGGTAGGACTTTAGGCATTGAACTTGCATTTAGTTACAAATGAAACTATATTAACGCTTTAATTGCCGTTGTAAAGGATTGCTTCATGAATACGCAGGCCGTACACCCTTCGTTGGTCACATTTGAAAACCCCATGGGCATCGATGGATTCGAATTCGTGGAATTTGCCGCGCCCGCAGGCCAGGCAGAAGCGCTGCATGCGTATTTCAAGAAAATGGGGTTCACTGCCGTTGCCCGCCATAAAACCCGAGCCATCACTACCTATCGGCAGGGCGATTGCACCTATCTGATCAACGAAGACCCGGATTCGTTTGCCGCCGATTTCGCCGCTGAACACGGCCCCTGTGCCTGCGGTTTTGCCATACGCGTGAATAAACTGGCCGAGTGGGTTCGTGTGCAGGCCCTGAAGAACGGTGCTTCGCCGATTAAAAACAAAGAGCTTAGCAAAGCCGTGGCCGCACCGGTCATCGAGGGTATCGGCGGCTGCATGCTGTACATCGTGGACCGCTACGATGAAGTTGGCACCATTCACGATCCGGACTACGAATGGATCGAGGGTGCAGAAAAAATGCCGAAAGGTTTCGGCCTGACATTCATTGATCACCTGACCCATAACCTGTATATGGGCAATATGGCCAAATGGTCCGAATATTACGAGCGCCTGTTCAACTTCCGGGAAATCCGCTACTTCGACATCAAAGGCGCCAAGACCGGCCTACTGTCGAAGGCGATGACCGCACCGGATGGCTTCGTACGCATTCCTCTGAATGAAAGCTCCGATCCCAAATCCCAGATCAACGAATACCTTGAGGCCTATAACGGCGAAGGCATCCAGCATATTGCCTGCTTCACCGATGACATCTACACCACCGTGGAAACCATGCGCGCACACGGCATTGAATTTCTGGATACGCCCGATACCTATTTTGACGTAATCGATGAACGCATCCCGAATCATGGTGAAGATGTGGAGCGACTGCGCCGAAATAAAATTCTGATTGATGCCGATGTGGAAACCAAGCAACAGAAGCTGTTGCAGATTTTCACCTTGAATGCGGTGGGTCCGATTTTTTTCGAAATCATCCAGCGCAAGGGTAACCAGGGTTTTGGCGAAGGCAATTTCCAGGCATTGTTCGAATCCATCGAGCGCGACCAGATGCGCCGCGGCGTGCTGTAAGTGACGGCCATGACGCTTGCCTATCAAACCGGGTTCGGCAATGAATTTGCCAGTGAAGCGATTCCGGGCACCTTGCCGGTCGGCCGTAACTCGCCGCAAAAAGTGGCGCATGGTTTGTATGCCGAACAGCTGAGCGGCACCGCTTTTACTGCGCCACGGCACAGCAATCGGCGCAGTTGGTTGTACCGCATCCGGCCCAGCGCGCAGACGGGCGCGTTCGAGCTGCAAGCGGAAGCCGCGTTTCATAACCGCTTTGATGAATTGCC
>JAHEBG010000367.1 GCA_024642445.1 Gammaproteobacteria bacterium
CACAAGGTTTTGCCGCGATCTTCCCGGCATTGGCCAAACAGGAAAAAACCGCCTTATTGCCGTTTTTATTGCAACCGATTGCACTGGACCGCAGTTATTTCCTGCCTGACCAATTGCACCCCAATGCCAAGGGTCAGATTAAGTTGCGTGATCACGTATGGCCAGCACTGAAGCCATTGCTGTAATTAAACGCAGTTGCTTCGGGCATCAATTGATAGCTGGTTTATTTGAATATGCAATTGATGCCGGAATAAGCTTTTGCGCTCAGTCTTCAGAAGCAAACATCTTGCGAACCATAACCGCCTGCTGGTTTAACGGCATGTCCGCCATGCTATTCATCAACTGGGTCATGGTCCGGCATTTTGCCATAGGGGGCATATCGGGGCTCTCTATGTTGGCCAGTTCATTCAATGATTTTTCACCGTATTTATCCAGCATGCCGTCAATCAGTATCCCCATATAGCGATCATAGTCCTCGGTGCTGGGAATTTTCGGCGGACCTGATCTTCCGGTACGGAATACATTGCCGAACGCTATCATCATGTCGTCGTATATTTTTGGGCCTACGCTGGCTTCCAAGTAGGCATTCTCGGCATCGCTTAAACCCTGTTCGGTATCGGATTTAAGGAACGCCCGACATACCACTTCGTTCTCTGCGCCCATGCCAATTAATTTTGCCAAGACCTTCAGGTAGCCGGAAGCGCTGGCATCGTCGCTGCGTAACAAGTATGGGTTTATAGCGTCCATTATGATTTCAGCGCCCGTGCTGAGCACGTAGGTAGGCACTTGTGCCGTAACTTTATTTTCAGCAGCGCTGTCTCGAGCTTTCTTTAGCCAGACCTGGGAAAATTTGGCATTGTCTTCAGAATAAATGCGGAAGGCTTGGTAACGCTGAGTCAGGGCGGAAATCTGTTGTGCATAGGTATCGTTCGGTGCCGGTGCATTGGCGGGGGTCTGCGCCTGTAGGTTGGTCGTTGCGATTAGGCCCGCAAGCAATAAAATCAATGCTGAAAAATGGTTACGCATTGGATACCCCTGAGTTTCAAAACCCTATCCTATCAGCCGTATATGCAATTGCCAATTCAATCGCGGCCGAATATGCCGCGAATCAGTTGCGCCCGCAATTCCAGAGGTTGTACCGCCAAGGTTTCCAGCATCTGATGCAAACCACGGCAACGCACAGCAGGTGCGGCATTGGCGTTTTGCAGCAATTGAAAGTCGTCCAGGGCATTGCGACCGTAGCGTGCCGACATCTGCGCCGCGATACGTTGAAGGAAAAGTTGTTCCTGGTCTTCGGGCAAACGCCGAGCGGATTTGCCTTCGCCGTTAAGAATCAGATTAGATACCGCTTTCTGCAACGCCGGAATTTCGCGGCGATACGGTTTTTGCAACAGCCACGGCGCTTGACCACTGGCATCCATGCGTGCTGTTACGGTATCCAGCAGTGTACTGCACAGCCAGGCATCGGTTTGCGCCAGGGTAAGCAAGCGCCGTTGTTGCTGGAACAGGCCATCCACAGCCGTATCATCGGCCGGCAACCAGTAGCCGCCAACGGCGTTCAATGCCAACGACAAAGCAACGGCTTCGCTAAGTGCCGCGGCGCGCGTGTTGCCTACGATCAATTGCTCTCGGACCTGTGCGCGCCATTGGCTTTTGAATTCCGGCAAATCACGTACCAGCACCGCATACGCCGGCCAGCGTTCGAGCGTATTCGCCAGCGCGGCATCGGTGTTGCGCTCCACCGATGCCAGAGGCTCGGTTTGTGCACCGGCTGCACCGGTTAGAAGTGCTAACAGGCACAACAGCACACGGCATGCGCGGATCATGGTCGGTACCGCCGCGGAATATGCGTGGCATCAATCACTGCCACCACGCCGTCTTCGGCAGTCGCGGGGTCTTGGCTTGGCCGAAATGCCATGGCATTGATCACTTCCCAGCTGCTGTCGATGCCATGGGTATTCCGGGGGTAGGCGGCATTCAGGGCATTCCAGCGCTTTCGCCCCATCAAGCCTCGGGGTCGATCGCGGCGGGCATCGGTTGCACCAATGGCTTGCAGTTCGGCCATCAGCGCGCGCACATCGGCATACTGCAGGGTGTAGAGTTCGCGGTCTACCACTGTTTTTTTGAAGCCGGCAG
>JAHEBG010000044.1 GCA_024642445.1 Gammaproteobacteria bacterium
CTCGGTCCGGGCCAGGCATGGCCATCAATCGCTGTTGCAATTGCCTTGGAAAATCGCCGTTTTGCAACAAAGGCAGGCTTTGCGCATTCATGGCTTGCTGCCACTGCAATATCTGGCCTTTACCGAAGGCTTGTATGCTCAATACCGGCCGCCCCTCGTCGTCCAGCCAGAGCGCCTCCGTTCTTGGCAGCGTAACGGCGGCATCTTTGCTCAACATAAGATGCCCGCCCTGGCGCGCCCAACGCTGAATCTCGTCCGGGATTTTTCCGGCCTGTAAGTAAAGATAGATCGTGCCTTGCGGCAATTCCTGAGGAGAAGCAGTTACAGGCAAAGATTGACGCTGGCCTTCCGGGCGCTGGCTTTGCCAAACATTGTGGGCAGCGCGAAAAAAGCGTGCGGACGGTAGCCGGTTGGATTCAACGTCCATGGCAAGTGCCGGCGGTGGCATTGCCGATGACGCTGCTGGCATCCGCGTTGCATCCAGTACATGCCAGTGCACGTTTCGGCTCAATTCAATGCGCTGTGCATCCAGCGTGCCCAGCTCAGCCGGCAGCCAAACACTTAGTACCACTTCTGCTGGCAATGTTGAATCCAGTTCGCGTAGCAGACTGGAAACGGAGGCTTTCGAAAGTGGTACGGGGCCGTTTTTCATTTCAGGAAACCCCGGCGACAACCAATGACGGCGTATATCGGAGTCGGTCTTGGTCAACGAGGCCGCCGGCCAAGGCAGCCCGGGCAATGCCACATGCCACTGCAGCGGCTCAGGTGCCGGAATACGAACAGGTTGCGCCAACAATGCCGCCAGAACGCCAATGAGCAAAATGCGTACTGCCAGCAGAAGCCATTCTTGCAGTACGGGCAAGCGCTTTGGGCGCATGGATGGCCTTAACCAACGCAAGGCCGCAAAATCGGTTTTCTGCTGTTGGGTTTTCCGGCGCAGATGCAACAATACCGGAATAGCGATTGCCGCCAAAGCCACGAATGCCATTGGCGTCAGGAAATTCACGGCAGCTCCTGACCCGGTACATTGCCCTTGGCAAACAAACGCTGCAGCGGTAAATCCAGGGGCTGATCTAGCACATAGCTAACACTGGCTATACCGGAAGATACCAGACGCAGATCCAGCGCCCGTTGCGCGGCGGCAAATTCCGACAGGTAGGATTCACGGGTGAGCGGCGCTTCGGTCAATAGCGTTTGGTCGGTTTCCACATCGACAAAACGGTGCCCACCGGTGAACGGGAAATCCCGCTCCTCGCACGTCAGCAATCGGACCATGCGGATATCCCTTCCGGCACGCGATAGGCGCTCAAGCATCTGCAACAACCCTTCATCGAAGCCGTCACTAAACACCACCACCAAGGCATTGGCGCGCATCCGCTCCCATAATGCGTTGCAGGCTTCCGGCGATGGCCAATCGCTCTTGGCCTTGACCTGAGTCAGCGCATGCAGGCATTGATCACGATGGCGAAGACCCGTGCCGGCATTGACCACGGTAAAGCCTTCGGCATTTATTGCTATCAAACCGAACCGATCGCCTTGCCGGCAGGCCACCTCAAAGACACAGGCGGCCTGTGCTTTGGCTGCATGCAGACGGCTCCATCCCGGGCGACTGGCATCGGTCTGGGCCATGGATTCCGTGGCATCCAGTAGCACCCATACCACCAAGGGGCTGTCACGTTCGGATTCTCTCACGAAAAATTTATCGGAACGCGCAAACAGTTTCCAGTCGATCTGCCGGGGCTCATCCCCTGGCTCATAGGCACGGTACTGGGCGAACTCCATGCCGGCACCGCGTGAACGGCTATGATGCTGGCCGACACCGTGTGTAACGCTGATACGCCGTGACGCCAGACGCAGTCCTTTCAGACGCGCCCTGACATCTGCCGGTATCAGATCGGAAACGGCCATCGCCCGTTTTCTCAGCGCGCAGGCGGCACCGAAGCCAGAAGCATCGACACCACATCATCGGCGCTCTTCTGTTCGGCTTCAGCCATAAAGGTCAGCAGTAAACGGTGGCGAAGCACCGGTGCCAATAAGGCTTCGATATCCGTGCGGGTGACGGCGAATCTTCCATGCACCAATGCCCGTGCTTTGGCGCACAGCACCAATGCCTGTCCAGCACGCGGACCGGCACCCCACTTGACCCATTTCGGAATCTCACCGACATTTTCGTGCGGGCGACTGGAGCGCACCAGACGGTTGATCCATTGCATCATGTCATCGCTGATGTGGACCTCGCGCACCATGGCCTGCAATTCCAAAACGGTTTCGCCGTTCATCACCGATGGCACCTGTGCCGACCCGCTGCCGGTTGTCTGCATCAGAATGGCCTGTTCTTCCTCGGCACTCGGATAATCCACGCGGATGTGTAACAGAAACCGGTCTAGCTGGGCTTCAGGCAATGGATAGGTACCTGCCTGCTCCAGCGGATTCTGGGTGGCCAATACGAAAAACGGTTCCGGCAGCGCATGGGTAACGCCGGCATAGCTGACGGTATGTTCCTGCATTGCTTCCAGCAGCGCGGCCTGGGTTTTCGGTGGCGTACGGTTCAGCTCATCGGCCAACAGAAGGTTGGTGAATACCGGCCCTTTCTGGAATACGAAATGGCGCTTGCCGGTACCGTGATCTTCTTCCAGGATTTCGGTACCCAGAATATCGCTCGGCATCAGATCGGGCGTAAACTGGATTCGCCGGAACGACAGTTCCAAGGCCTGACCCAGAGTTCGAACCAGTAATGTCTTGCCTAGGCCGGGCACGCCTTCAAGCAGGCAGTGGCCGCCCGCGAGCAATCCGATCAGCAGTTGTTCAACCACGTCCTGCTGACCGACGATGGCTTGAGCTATAGCAGCACGCAAATGCGTGAGTTGCTGTACGGTTGCCGTGATTTCATTTTCGCTGCTGCTCATGCAAGTGTTCCTGATCTGTGTGTGGTATTAAGCATTCAAGGCATACATCACGATATTGACCGCGAATTTGGTATTGTCTTCCGCCAGAAAGCGTTTATTGCGCCAATCGTAATCCCATTCGCAACCGTAATCCTTGTTACTGTACAGCAGGCCCATTCGGCCATTTATGCTGATTCCTTTGAGATAGTCGTGAACCAGATCGTCACCCCAGCCGTTCAACTCGAAAGCCGTTGTAGGGGGCTCGGTGAAACGGAAATAACTGCTGTACAGCGGATGGCTATTGGGAATTTTCTGCAATGCCTCGCGCCCGAAAATGGCGGCCATTTCCGCTTCGAAGGATTTCGCGAACAAGCCGTCGATATCATGGTTGCAATCGTCAACAAAAACGAAACCGCCATTACGGACGTAGGCGGCGAAATTGGCACGTTCCTGCGGACTGAACTGCACCAGCTTATGTCCTGCCAGATAGCAGAACGGTGCCAGCCGCATTTTCGGATCGGACAAGGCAATGACATGCTCGTCGGGATCCACCCGTAACGTGGTGTAATCGATGAGCGCGGTAATCACATTGGAAGGCATCCGGGCATCGACATCCCAATCCCCGGACTCGTACATCAAACGCGTGAACCAGAAATCGTAATCGCCCTGCCCGGCACGGACAACGGCCGGTAGTGCGGCCAAAGCCGCACTGCCTATAATCAAACGCAGGAAGTCGGCACGGTCCATGCCGGCTCCCCCGCCATCACACCGCGTCCGACAGCGAACTGAAGGTGAAGTCGCGGATTTTCATCGGCGGAATCATCATCACGAACGGCGATTCGTCATCGCCCACGCGTACCGGCTTGCCCAACTCTTCGATGTTGTTGAGCATGATTACCGGAGACTCGTTGAAACGGAAGTTCTTGATCGGGTATTTGATTTCACCGTTTTCGACGTAGAAGGTACCGTCGCGGGTCAGGCCTGTGAGCAGAACGGTTTGTGGATCGACCATACGGATATACCAAGTGCGTGTCACCAGAATGCCTTTGGCGGTGGATTTGACCAGATCCATGGTGGATTTGTCGCCTCCGACCATTATCAGATTGCCTGGCGAACCTTTGGCTTCCTTGCCTTTGAGCTTGGCCCAATAGCGGGAATATTCCAGATACGACACTTTGCCTTTGTCGATAATGCTCATTTTTTCGCGTGGCAATCCTTCACCGTCCCACGGCATTACCGCTGCATCGGCATCCCAAGGGTCGGAATACACGGTCACGCGCGGATCAAATACCTGTTCGCCGATTTTGTTGCCACCGCCTTTTTTGGTCAAAAAGCTGCGGCCTTCATCGGCCTGTCGGGCATCAAAACCATTCATCATGAAAGAAATCAGGCCTGCGGAAGCGGCCGGTTCCAGGATTACCGTGTATTTGCCTGGCTCAAGCGCCTTGGCCTCGCGCGAGCCTTTGGCTTTGGCGATGGCGGTCTGGATTTCACGGCTGGCATTGAAATCGGTCAGCTTTCCGACATTACGCGCCACCCATCCGGAGCCGGTGCCGTCGTCGGTGCGAACGGTACAGGTGTAATCCAGGCCGGTTGCCTGCTGGTAGGCGAAATTGCCATTGCTGTTGGCTGAGGCGAAGAAGCCTTTGCTGTCAGCCAGGAAGCCTGCCGCAATTAGCTTATCGTTCTTGCACGGATTGATCGAATCGGCAGCCACCTGTGCCCGGTATTCCGGGGTGATAGCCGCAATTTCGGCATTGTAGGTCTGCGTTGGCTTGTAGGTCTGCTTGCCGATGGCCGGCATGAACTCGTCGTTTTCCGGCGCCAGACGCGCCAGCTCCTCGGCACGGCGAACCACGCGTTGCAGCGATTCGTCATCGAACTCATTGATGGTGGCGACACCGACGCGCTTGCCAAAAGCCACCTGTACAACCAGATCGGCATTGGTGACGATACCGCTGGTGGATACGTTGTTCAAGGCGAAGCGGATATTGCCGTTGATGCCACCGGAAAGCGTTGCGGTGCATTCATCGGCTTTGCTGAAAGCGATGACTTTATCGAGAATCGCTTTGGCTTGTTGTTCCGTATACATGGTCATGGATTGTGCTCCTGAAGGATTCGTCGATTAGCCCAGTGACCGGGCAGTGCTGATTACATTGATGCCGTCGAAACGCGCGGTACTGGAACCGTGCGATACCGCGGAGACTTGGCCGGGCTGGCCCTTGCCGTCGAAGAACGAGCCGCCGAAACGGTAATCGCGCTCATCGCAGACCGCGGTGCAGGCGTTCCAGAATTCCGGCGTACGGATTTGATAGGCGACATCTTCAACCATGCCTTTGATCTTTCCGTTTTCGATTTCATAGAACATCTGGCCGCCGAACTGGGCGTTGTAGCGTTGCTGATCGATTGAGAAGGATCCATCACCGATGATGTAGATGCCTTTTTCAACATTCTTGATCATGTCATCCACACTCAGTGGTGACTTGCCTGGCGCCAACGATACATTGGCCATACGCTGGAACTGCACGCTGGACCAGGAGTCGGCATAGCAACAGCCGTGCGATTCGTTCTGGCCGAGAATATGCACTTGATCGCGGATAGCTTGGTAATTGACCAGCGTGCCGTCCTTGACCAGATCCCAGCGCTTGGTTTTAACACCTTCGTCGTCGTAGCCTACGGCGCCGAGTGTAGTCGGTTGGACTTTATCGGCAAAAAGCGTGACGTTTTTGCTGCCGTACTGGAATTTGTCCTTGAGCTTGTCAAGCGTGGCGAAGCTGGTGCCGGCATAGTTGGCCTCATAGCCGAGCACGCGGTCGAGCTCCAGCGGATGGCCGACCGATTCGTGAATGGTCAGCCAAGTATGGCTGGGATCCAGAACCAGATCGTATTTGCCGGGCTTGACCGACGGCGCTTTGAGTTTCTGTTGTGCCTGTTTGGCCGCCTCGAGCGCGTCTTCTTTCATATCGTAGGCATCGGAATAACCGTACAGCCCGTTCGGCAATGCAGTGTGGCGTCCGCCGTCAAGGTATTCGTAACCCATACCTACCGGCGATGAAAGACTGTCACGGCTGCGGAATTTTCCGGATGCCTTGTCTATGGCTGTAACGGTGAAGGTCGGCCAGATGCGATGCACATCCTGATCGATGTAGGAGCCGTCGGTGGAGGCGAAGTATTTCTGTTCATTGACCAGAAACAACATGGAGTTCACGAAATTGGCACCGGCAGACATGGCGGCGGCATTGACCCCAAGCAGCAAATCGGCCTTGTCCTTGATGGGCACTTCCATGGCATTTTTGCGTATCGGCGTTGCCCAGGCCACTTCACCCACACCCTTGTTGGGCGCAAGTTGCACCGGCTGGGTCTGCGAGCGCGAGTTGGCCTTTGCAATGGCGACCGCCTGCTGTGCCGCTTTGGCGATGCCGGCATTGCTCAGATCACTGGTGGCGGCGAAACCCCAGGTGCCGTTGGCTATGACACGAACGCCAGCACCGAGTGACTCGGTATTGACCACATTCTGCACTTTAGCTTCACGGGTGATCACGAATTGCCGCAGGTAACGTCCGATGCGGACGTCGCAATAACTTGCGCCGGCACCGGTAGCGGTATTCAAGGCGATGTCGGCCAGCACTTTTTTGCGCGCCACATCCATCTTGGTTAACAGGACTTCGGCGGCCACGGCATTGCCGAACCCGGGAATCATCAAGCCGGTCAATCCGATGCCCGATGCCGTCAAGAAATTGCGTCTATCCATTGCTGTGCTCCCTCATGTGGAATTGGCACGCCGTCTGCAGCCGATGGCGGCATGGCCCGCGCGTGGACTTCCATCATAGCGGATGAATTGAATGCTTGGGCATAGCCCATAAGTCACGGTTTCAGTCATCCCAGTGAACGCGCGGTGTTAATGATGTTGATGCCATCGAAGCGCGTGGTGCTGGCGCCGTGTGACACCGCCGAAACCTGTGAAGGCTGGCCCTTACCGTCAAAGAACGAGCCGCCATGGCGGAAATCGCTGGCATCACAGATGGCGCTGCAGGCATTCCAGAACTCGGGGGTGCGGATCTGATAGGCCACATCCTCGACCATGCCTTTGATTTTGCCGTTCTCGATTTCATAGAACAACTGGCCGCCGAATTGGGCGTTGTAGCGCTGCTGGTCAATGGAATACGAACCGCGCCCAAGGATGTAAATACCTTTCTCAACGCCACTTACCATGGATTCCACGGACAGCGGTGTTTTACCGGGTGCCAGCGAGACATTGGCCATACGCTGAAACTGTACATCGGACCAGCTTTGGGCATAACAGCAGCCGTGCGATTCCTTCTGTCCCAAAATATGAACCTGATCGCGTATCGCCTGATAATTGACTAAAACACCGTCTTTGATCAAATCCCAGCGCTTGGTCTTCACGCCTTCGTCGTCATAGCCCACGGCACCCAAGGTACCGGGCGTGGTTTTATCGGCATATAAAGTGACGATGTCGCTGCCATAGCGGAAGCCTTCATTCAACTTATCCAACGTGGCGAAACTGGTACCGGCATAATTGGCTTCATAGCCGAGCACACGGTCGAGTTCCAGTGGATGCCCGACGTTCTCATGAATGGTCAGGAACAGGTTGCTGGGGTCCAGCACCAGATCGTACTTTCCGGGTTTGACCGACGGCGCCTTGAGTTTTTCAACGGCGTGCTGGGCGGCGCGCACGGCATCCTCGCGCATGTCGTAGCGGTCCTTGTAGGCATACAGCCCCCCCGGAAGCGCGATTTGCGAACCGCCGTCCAAATACTCATAGCCCATGCCCATCGGTGAAGAGAAGGCATTGCGGGTACGGAATTTACCGGACGCTTTGT
>JAHEBG010000045.1 GCA_024642445.1 Gammaproteobacteria bacterium
CGGTGTAGCGTTGTTCACTAAGCGCAGAACGCCACTCGCCGGGCTGCATCAATTTGTTCAGCCGAAAACGCGCTGGCTTATCGCCTTTATTAAGCAATACCAGTGCGCTCTGGTTTTTACCGGCGTATTGGAAAACCCGGTAAAACGCGGCGCGGTTGCCTTTCAGCTGCAGATTCAGCTGTAATCCGCGTTGCAGGGCGGGGGATTCCCGCCGTACTTGCGCTATGCGTTGCAGGCCTTGGTAGATCGGATTTGTTGTGGCGCTATTGATGCGTTCTTGGCCGAAATAATTGCGATTGCCTTCATGCTCGGTCTTTCCGCGCATAAACCCGATTTCAGAGCCGTAGTAAATGACCGGAATGCCGCGGGCGGTAAACAGCCAATTATGGGCGTCAATGAAACCGTTGTCGCTGGCATCCATGCGCGGCATATCGTGGTTGTCGTAGAAAGTCATCAAGGTGTAGGGGTCTTGGTATAGGCCGTCGTCCAGATGCAGGCCGTCTGCCAAGGTTTCAAAGCCCGCCTGAGTACGGCTGAATACTTTGTCGATGCGCTCTTTCATCGGAAAATCGAGAACCGTTATGCCGCCGTTTTCCGACCATGTGAACGGCGCCAGTTTTTTGGCATCGTAATCAAAGGCCTCGGCAAACATGAAAAAACCCGGGCGGTAGCCACGGATGCGTGCGCTGAATTCGCGCCAGAACGTCAAAGGCATGTGCTTGATGGTATCGATGCGGAATGCCGAAGCGCCGTCATTGATGAAGTTGATGTAGGCGTTACTCAGATAGTCCATCACGGCAGGATTGGATTCGTTCAAATCCGAGAGCTGCACCATTTCGGTTTTACGGTTGTAAAACCGGTGTAACGGATTATGCTCGGGGTCAAGCTGATCGGCTGGCAGGTTCTGATGGTCAGCAATCAGTTTGCCTTTGGCATCGAACAATTGTCCGAATTTGGGTTGCGCCACCGGCATACCGAAGGCCGGAGAGCCATGGTTCGCCACGATATCAAGGACTGTGCTGATGCCGCGATTGGCAAGAATGTACGTCAGCAGGCCGAAATCGAGGTCTACGCTGGGCAGATGCTCGTCAACGCGGGTGAAGTTGCTGCCCCAATAGCCGTGATAGCCGGTTTTGCCTTTGTCTTGAAAACGGCCTTTCCAGGTAACGGCATCGCCGCCGGTAAAGGCTTCGTCGGGGTTGTCTACAATCGGGGTTAGCCAAATCGCATCGAAACCCAGACCCTTGATGTAGTCGGCATTGGTTTCAATGCCTTTGAAATCACCGCCCAAGTAGCCGATGTTGGCGCTTTCACCTTCAGGCGCGCCCGGTACCGGGCGATTGAAGGTATGCAAGGCCGGATCACTGCCGCCCTGGTCACGTTGATCGTTGCTCGGGTCGCCGTTGACGAAGCGGTCGGTCATCAGGAAATACACCGCGCGTTTGGCAAACGGCTCCAGTGTGCCGTAATACTCGTTGGCCGAGGCATTTCCGCACAGCAAAGCCATTATGGCCAGTGCAACAGCTTGTTGTCTCATACGCGGCATTGTGAACTCAACCATGGCGGACGGGGGGTTCGGGCACACGCATGACGAACAGACCGGCAATGATCAAGCTAACACCGCCGATGACCAAGGCATACACCGGCTGCGCCCCGAAAAACGATTTCAGGATAAAGCCCAAAAGGCTGGCCGCCACCAATTGTGGGATAACGATGAAGAAGTTGAATATACCCATGTAAACGCCCATCTTCTCGGCAGGAATACTGTCCGATAAAAGCGCATACGGCAATGAAAGAATGGAAGCCCAGGCGATGCCCACGCCTACCATCGACAGCAGCAACAGTTTTGGATCGTTAATGAAGGCTATCGACAGCAATCCGATACCGCCAAGTACCGAATTGATCAGATGGCTTTTGCGTAAGCCGAAGCGCTGAACCAGCTGAGGAATGGCGATGGCCCATATCGCGGCGAAACCGTTGTACGCAGCGAACAATACGCCAACCCAGTTGGCGCCTTCGTTGAATGCGGCCGATGACGTGTCGGTACTGCCAAAATGTATTTGGGTCACCGCGGCCGTGGTGTAAATCCACATGGCAAACAAGGCGAACCAGGAAAAGAACTGCACCACAGCCAGACGACGCATGGCCGATGGCATGCCGTGCAGGTCACGCATGATGCTGGACAGCATGCCGTTGGTAGCCGTGTAGCTGCTGAGCAACGCCAAAAGGCCGTAGGTGGCTATGCCACCGGCAAGAATATACAGTTGCTTGTCCCACGCCATGCGCTCAATGATGAAAACGCCGGCCAATCCCAACAGCAGGGCGACCCAAGCCAAGGAGCCTGTTTGCACAGGCGTTTCTGCTGATACCGTGCGTGCCATTTGCGGCGGCTCATAGTCGTTAAATTGCGCGAGTTCCTGCGGGGAGTATTCCTTGCTGCGCAATACCGTCCAAAGAATCGCCGACAGCATCACCACGCCGCCGGCATAGAACGCGTATTTCACCGTATCGGGCACATGTCCGGCTTCGGCGGTATTTGCCACGCCGAGCTTTTCCAGAATAAAAGGCAACATACTGGCAACAATAGAGCCTACGCCGATGAAAAAACTTTGCATGGCATAGCCGCTGGGACGTTGTTGCGGCGAAAGTTGATCGCCAACGTAGGCACGGAACGGCTCCATCGAAATATTAATTGAGGCATCCAGAATCCAGAGCATGCCGGCGGCCACCCATAGCGCGCCTACATTCGGAAATACGAACAATGCCATAGAGGCCAACACCGCACCCACCAGAAAATACGGGCGGCGGCGGCCGAGGCCGGTCCAGGTGCGGTCGGAAAGATAGCCAACAATCGGTTGCACAATCAGACCGGTTAGCGGCGCCGCAATCCAGAGCATGGGTATTTGGTCCATGTCGGCACCCAGCGTCTGGAAAATTCGACTGACGTTAGCATTTTGCAGGGCAAAGCCGAACTGAATACCGAGAAAGCCAAAACACATGTTCCAGATCTGCCAGAACGACAAGCGGGGTTTTTCGCGCATGGCTCTCTCCCGAGAGTAAATATTCTAATTCTGCAATGCTACGTGCATTCGCGCAGATTGCCTACCCTGTAGCCGGAATATCCAGGAATTTGAATACGTATGCACGTGGATGGGGGAAGAAAACAGCCAAAAAAAACCCCGCCGAAGCGGGGCTTGAAACGGTGGGTTGCACCATCAGAAGGTTTTGCGGATACCGACGCTGATGCTGTCGTTGTCTTGCGCATTGTTTCCCGAACGTGCACGGTAGCTGATGTAGCCGTCGAAGCCTTCGCTGAACTGCACGGTAGCGCCCAGGTTCCAGTCGATATAGCTGTCATCGCTTGGGGCGAAGCCCGGCAGGCTGAAGCTGCCTGGCAAGGAAGCCGTACCGCCGCGTACAAAGGTCTGGTCGTTGTTGCTTTCATTTACCCAGGCTACGCGTACGAACGGTTTGAAGCTGTCGAAGCTTCCCGAGAACTGATAACCGACATGGGTCAAGTTGCTGTCGCGGGTGAATGCGTCGAAACGCATCGCTGTGGCGCTGTTGCCGTTTTCGACATAGGCTTCCACTTCAGCTTTGTTAACTTCAACGCCAGCGAATGGACCGTGGGTGAAGGAATCGCCTTTAAATACGTAGCCTACTTCCAAGGTGCCGCTCTGGTGGCTGATGCCGGTGTTGCCGGTTTCAACACGAGTGCTGGCATTCAAGTTGATGGCGCGCCGAATTTCCATATCGGTGCTACCGCCGCTTAAGGCTACACGACCGTACAGGCCGTTGACTTCGTATTGTGCGAACACACCGAACAGCACCGAGCTGCCGTCGTATTCTGCCAATCCACCGGTTGTGGCTTCGCTGTTGTTCAGGGTAGCGGCTACACCGAAGGTGGCACCTTCGCTCATGCGGTACGTGGCGCCAACATTCAAGCCAACAGAATCGCCCTCTAGTGCCGGATTGTAACTGCTGCCTTCAATATTTTGCTGCCCGAACTGGGCTGTGGCAAATCCGCGAACTTTACCCACTTCGCTGCCGGCGGCCCATTCCGAATCCAAGGCATCGCTAATGGCGGTATTGTGGCTAAAGGCCGACTGCAACGCCACTTCAGGCGCCAAAGAAACCAGGCCAGGCGCGCTCAATGTGGCATACACCACATTTGCCAGCAATTGGTGCGCGCCACCGGTTGGGTGAATTGGATCAGCGAAAAGGTAGCTGGTGTTGGTGCCGGCGGCGTAAGTCCATGCCGCGCCGGAACCGGCCGGGCCGCAAGCGCCAGCGGTTGGCGCACCACCCAAGCCAGGGCCTGTGCTACAGGCCATGCCGGTGACATTGGTGAAACCGAAAGCAGCTGGGTTGGCCAGCACTTCGTTGATCAGGCCATAAGTATTGATGGCAACGATACCGTCGTAGTTATTCGAAAGCGCGGTGAGCGCGCCCTCAAAGTTGAGGTTGTAAATGGTGGTCAGTGCCGAAGCGCCGGCCTGGTTGGCGGTGCCCACGTTGGCTGGGGTTTTGCCCAGATCGGGTAAGTTGTAGACCACTACGATTTTGGCGCCCGCTGCCAATAAGGCACCCGCCAAGCCTACGGTTACTTGTGCCGATTGACCGGCATAGGCTTGTGCGGCACCGGCAGAAATGCCGGAGCCGGTCAGAATATCGTTGGCACCGGCCCAAATGGTATAGACCTTGTTCGGATCAACAGAACCGCCGTTGGCGGCAATGTAGCCCGCAACTTGGCTCTGTACCGAGGGGAATGGCAAGTAACAATTGAATGGACCGGCCAAGGTAACTGTGCCATTGTTCATGGCGCAGGCGCCGGCAAAGGCGTAGTTGCTGCCGCCGGCCAAGCTATTGCTCTGCGGACCCAAGCCCAACATCAAGGACAGGTAGTCGGAATGGGTGGTGTCCGGGTTGGTGGTCCAGGCATTACCAATGGCGGTGAACGGATTGCCGTCCGCAGCAGCGGTATTGCCCACGTCAGATAAGCTGTCGCCGAAAGTGACCACTTGATTGAATTGTTGTGCTTGCGCGGCGGTGCTGGCGGTAAGTGCCAAAGCCAGCGCGGCGGATAGGTGGGATAAACGCATGGGAAGCCTCTCTGAGTGATAATTTGGATGTGATATGCCCAAGCAGTAGCGTAAAAAACTCAATACCTTACGCTTTCGCTGCCCATACCCGCGCGCATTGTCGCAGGCAGTGCCCCTACATTAATACAAATTTTACAAGCTGGCTAGAGGATTTGCTCTATTTACGGCAGAATCCGGGCGTTTTTAGCCCGTTGCCGCCGCGAACGGAATTGTTGGGCTTCGTATTGGCCGAATAGCCACAGGCCATGCAGCACCACGGCGGTTATCAAACCCAAGACCAAGCCGCCTAAAATCAGGGCAAGTGCGCCATCCAAGGCGGGACTACGTTCGGGCAAATGAAGAAAGTGGGCCAGCCAGTCGCCCAAAAAATAGGTACTTAAGTATATTGGCCCGGCGGTTAATGGATTGGTGATCATTTGCAGACCCACCATCAGGGTTAAGTTGGCGCGGGCAAACCACGCCACTGCCAGTGCAATCAGAATCTGCAAGCCATAACTGGGCATGTAGGCCAGCAAGCTGCCTAAATACAGTGCACGCAACACCGGTGCGTTCTTGAACGACCACAAGTATGGGCGCTTCAGGGTGAAGCGGGAAAAGGATTTAATGATGGGGTAGCGGCGGATGTTGGCACGGCGGGGTAAAGGTTTCAGCCAAGCACGGATGCGCATGCGCCGCTGCAACCACTGCTTGTCCATCAGGCCGCCCGGCGGCGTTTAGTAAGTTGAATCAGCAGCAAGGAAATCGCCGCAGGGGTCATGCCAGGAATGCGTTGCGCCTGCCCCAGGGTTTGTGGGCGCACTTGATTGAGTTTGCCTTGCAGCTCTTTCGATAGGCCTGGAATGCCGTCAAATACGAAATCTTCCGGAAACACCGTGGCTTCGCTTTTCTTCTGCTTGGCGATATCGTCGTTTTGGCGGGTGAGGTATCCGGCGTACTTCACGGAAATTTCCACTTGTTCGGCAACCGCTTGCTGGGCATGCGCAGGGCCAAATGCAGGAATTTCGGTGAGTAAGCGGTAGTTAATTTCCGGGCGCTTCATTAATTCCAGCGCCGTGCTTTCACGAGACAGCGTGATACCTGCGTTTTGCTCTAGTGCGTTGGCCAGCGCATTGCCCGGCACAACCCACAGCGCTTGCAGCCGCGCACTCTCTGTTTCGATGGCTTCCATCTTGCGTGAAAAGGCCTGCCATCGATGCTCGTCAATAATGCCCATGGCCTGCGCCACAGGCGTTAAGCGCGCATCGGCATTGTCTTCACGCAGCTGCAGACGGTATTCGGCACGCGAGGTGAACATCCGGTACGGCTCGGTGGTGCCATGGGTAATCAGGTCGTCAACCAAAACGCCGATATAGGCTTCATCGCGACGCGGCGACCAGGCCGGCAGCTGCTGTACCAAGCGTGCGGCATTCAAGCCGGCCAGCAGACCTTGGGCTGCCGCTTCCTCGTAACCTGTGGTGCCGTTGATCTGCCCGGCAAAAAACAGGCCAGCAACGGCCTTGGTTTCCAGTGACGCTTTCAGGCCGCGCGGATCGAAATAATCGTACTCGATGGCATAGCCGGGGCGGGTGATGTGCGCCTTTTCGAAGCCGCGGATGGAGTGCACCAAAGCCAATTGCACATCGTACGGTAGCGAAGTTGAAATGCCGTTCGGGTAGATTTCAAAGGTGTTCAGGCCTTCCGGCTCGATAAAAATCTGATGAGAGCTTTTATCGGCGAAGCGGACAATCTTGTCTTCGATGGACGGACAATAGCGCGGGCCAATGCCTTCAATCACCCCGGAATACATGGGTGAGCGATCCAGCCCGCCACGGATGATGTCGTGGGTGTTGGCGTTGGTGTGGGTAATCCAACAGCTGACCTGCTGCGGATGTTCCTTGCCGGTAGCCATGTAGCTGAAACTCTGAATCGGGCTATCGCCGGGCTGTTCTTCAAACGCCGAATAATCCAGGCTGCGGCCGTCAATGCGGGGCGGCGTACCGGTTTTCAAGCGGTCGACGGTAAACGCGCCTTCACGCAGACGCTCGGCAAGGCGGATGGACGGCGGATCGCCGGCGCGGCCGCCGGCAAAGTTGCTCATACCCACATGGATTTTACCGGCCAGAAAGGTGCCGGCAGTTAAAACAATGGCATTGGCCGCAAAGCGCAACCCGCTTTGGGTAATGACCGCGGTGGCACGGCCGCTTTCCATCACGATATCGTCCACAGCCTGTTGGAACAACCACAGGTTTTCTTGCGATTCCACGGCCTTTCGGATAAAGGCTTTATACAGCGCGCGATCCGCTTGGGCGCGTGTGGCGCGAACGGCCGGGCCTTTGGACGCATTCAGTGTTCGCCATTGGATGCCGGCATGGTCGGCGGCCGTGGCCATGATGCCACCGAGGGCATCGATTTCCTTGACCAAATGGCCTTTGCCGATGCCGCCAATGGCTGGGTTGCAGCTCATGGCGCCCACGGTATCGATGTTGTGGGTGAGCAGCAGCGTGCGTGCACCGGCGCGCGCCGAAGCAAGCGCCGCCTCGGTACCGGCATGGCCGCCACCAATCACAATGACATCAAAGGTCTGGGTAAGGTTCATAGGGCGCTATTTTCGCCGATTTCGGTCAAAACACCAAACGCGCCCGAAGG
>JAHEBG010000046.1 GCA_024642445.1 Gammaproteobacteria bacterium
TCAGGCCATGTTCGATACACTCCCTAAACTGGTATCAACGCCAGAGCTGAAAATCGAACTGAACGAAGGTGAGCAGCATGCCTTCATCGAACGCTTTGTGGCAAAAGCCCAATTCGAGGGCGCGCGCATCAATCTGATTGACGGTTTGCGCGCCGATTGGCCGGATGGTTGGGGCTTGGTCCGTGCTTCCAATACCACGCCGGTTCTGGTGGTGCGCTTCGAAGCCAATGACGAGCAGGCTATTGAACGCATCAAGCAAACTTTCCGTGAGCAACTGCTCGAGATCAACGACGGATTGATGTTGCCGTTCTGATTTTACTTAAGGCTGTTGCGCGGTCGTTGCGGCGGGGTCTGTATCAGCAGGCGGTACAAGCCCTTTCATTTGCCGGTATTTCTGCATGGTGTCGGCAAATTCTGCCAACAGCTGTACATAGCTTTTGTTGAGGCGGTCCATCTGTTCGGTCTGTCGTACCACCAAGGCGTGATTGTTCTTCACCCAGTTTAGTTTTTCAGCCGGTGGCTTTTGGCCGCTGATTTCAAGATCGGCCAGTTCGTTTAGAACGGTGATAATGGCAGCCCGGCGTGACTGGATACTGGTTTTAAGTGAAACCACCGTCTGCTTCAAAAGATCCGTGCGCTCATCGAATGCGCGCTGCAGATCCTGTTCGGTTTCATAATTCATCAACATGCCCTGCTCAATGCGCTTGGCTTTTGCCGCCGCATCCAGTGCATTCTGTTCGATTTCCGCCTGCCTGTCGGCAGCCGCTTTTTCGGCAGGCGTCAGTTGGGTTTTGACATCCGATTTCAGGCTCCCGGTACGCGCATTGTATTCCTTGCGTGCTTGGCCGACCGCTTCGGGGGGCAGTTGATCGCTGATATGGGTTTTACCGTCCTTATCAACCCATTTGTAAATCTTCTTTTCCTGCGCATGCGCACCGGCGGCAAATACCAGGGCAACCATGGCCATCAGGCGCATATTAGGATTCATGGTGCGTTGCTCCGTAGCGGTTACGGTAATTCTGCAGTGCTACGCGGTATTGCGCAAGTTCGGGCTGCGCTTCGGCGTAGGCCAATAGATTGTTCAGCCCGATTACGCTGAATACCGGAAAGCCAAAGGTCTGCTCGATTTCCTGGCTGGCTGAATATGCCCCGTCGCGCCCTTTTTCCTGTCTGTCCAGTGCAATCACAATTCCGGCAACCTGTGCGCCGTTTGCACGGATCAAGGCAATGGACTCGCGGATGGCGGTTCCGGCGGAAATCACATCGTCCAGAATCATGACCTTGCCTTGCAGTGGCGCACCAATGAGCGTGCCGCCCTCACCATGGTCTTTGGCTTCCTTGCGGTTGAACGCTATCGGAACATTGCGCCCTTGCCGGGAAAGTGCGATGCCGGTAGCGGTGGCCAGCGGGATGCCCTTGTAGGCGGGCCCAAACAGCATATCGAAGGCCACACCGCAATCCAGAACACGGGCGGCATAAGCCTGGCTTACGATGTCCATGCTATCGCCATCGTCGAAATGCCCGGCGTTGAAGAAATAAGGGCTGATTCGGCCCGATTTCAGCGTGAACTCCCCGAACCGCAGGACCTGTTTGCGGATGGCCAGCTCTAGGAATTGCCGTTGGTACCCAAGCATCGTTTCTCCGTGGTGCATACGCGTGATAATCTTGCGGTAAGTTTATCAGCAGTTGAAGTGCATGCGAATCATCAGTTTCAACGCCAACGGCATCCGTTCCGCGGCCAACAAGGGCTTTTTCAACTGGTTTGAGGCCCAAAATGCCGATGTCCTATGCATCCAGGAAACCAAGGCTCAGGAGCATCAGCTGGGTGATGCCCAATTCAAACCGGACGGATACCAAGGTTTTTTTCGCGATGCCAGTACAAAGAAAGGCTATTCAGGGGTTGCCATTTACAGTCGGCGGGAACCGGATGCGGTTTTGACCGGGCTTGGCTGGGTCCCGTTTGATGAAGAGGGTCGATACATTGAAGCGCGCTTTGGTGATTTATCGGTAATTTCCCTTTACTTGCCTTCGGGCTCTTCGAAGGAAGAGCGCCAGCAGTTCAAATTTGAAGTCATGGATTGGATCCGCCCCAAGTTTGCTGCAATGCTGGCCAGTGGCCGTAAATACGTAATCTGTGGCGATTGGAACATTGCGCATACCGCCATGGATATCAAGAATGCCAAATCCAACGAGAAGAATTCCGGCTACTTACCCGAAGAAAGAGAATGGTTGACACAACTTATCGAAAGCGATGGCTGGGTGGATGCTTACCGGAAACTCCGGCCTGAAGGCCAAGACTACACCTGGTGGAGCCAGCGCGGTGCGGCGCGCGCCAAAAACGTGGGTTGGCGTATCGACTACCAGATGGTCAGCGCCAACATGGCGTCGGCCATTCAAGAATGCTCAATTACCGCTGAACCGAAATTTTCCGATCATGCACCGTTTACCGTGGATTATGACCTATGAGTGAAGCGCAATCCTACAAAGGCTGGCAAGGCATCAAGCGTGCCTTCGGCACGCCGTCAGCGGCAACACTTCTCTTTTTCGGCTTCGGGTGCGGATTGCCGTTTTTGTTGATTGTCGGCGGCACACTGTCCACTTGGCTGCGTGATATAGGGCTGGCGCTTAGTTTGATCGGCTTGCTCAGTTTTGCCAGCTTCTTCTACGTACTCAAGTTTCTTTGGGCACCATTGCTTGACCGTTACGCACTGCCATTTCTCGGCCGCCGCCGGGGCTGGCTGTTCGCAGCGCAAGTGCTGTTGATGCTTGCGTTGTTGGCCATGGCGCATTCCAATCCTGCAGCGCACTTGTCCACACTTATTGCTTTTGTGGCGCTGGCGGCATTCGCCGGCGCAACGCAGGATATTCTTGTTGATGCCTATCGAATAGAAATTGTTGAGCTGCATGCACAAGGTGCATTGGCTGCAACGTATACCCTTGGCTACCGCATTGGTTTGATTATCGGCGGCGCAATGGCTTTGTACTTTGCCGAGTTGTTTGGTTGGCAAACAACGTACACGATGATGGCGGCTTTGATGTTATTACCAATTATTGCCACGGTACTTGCACGCGAGCCTGAAACCCGTGTTGCCATACGTAAAGTGAGCCTTTACGAAGCATTCGTAGAACCTTTCCGTGAATTCTTCAGCCGTAACGGCGCGGTTTTAGCTTTAGCCTTTCTTTTGTTTGTCGGCCTGTATAAATTTCCGGACCAGATGATTGGTGTTTTAGCCGGGCCGTTTTACCTTGATTCCGGGTACACCAAAGCCGATATTGCCACGGTATCCAAACTTTATGGGGTTTGGCTGGGTATCGGTGGTGCGTTTCTAGGAGGTGTTTGCGTAGCGGCAATGGATGTTCGCAAGTTGCTGGCCGTATCCGCAGTGGCTGTGGCAGTTTCGAATCTGGCTTTTCTGCTGATGGCACAAAACCCCTCTGAAATCTGGGCATTCTTCGCTGCCATCACTGCCGATAATCTTGCGCAAGGGTTTGCCGGCACGGTGCTGGTTGCCTTCATGTCCAGCCTTACCAATCAGAACTTCACGGCTACCCAGTATGCCTTGCTGGTATCACTGGCAAATCTTCCGGGAAAGTTCGTTGGCGGTTTTTCAGGGTACATCGTAGAACAGAGCAGCTATTCGACTTTTTTCATTATTAGCGCCGCTTCGGTATTCCCGGCCTTGCTATTGTTGGCTTGGCTCTGGAAACGGATTGGCTCCGCACAAGCTCAGGCCTGATATATAGCGCCCAGAATGCGCGGCCCAGATGCACCGGTGACTTGCTGTACATTGCCCGGCTTTCCATCCAGGCATTGCTTGGCTAGCCAGGCAAACGCCATGGCTTCCACATAATCCGGATGCACGCCAAGTGCTGCAGTGGATTTGACCGGGCAAGGCAAAAGAGCCTGTAGACGATCCATCAGCAGGGCGTTGTGTACGCCGCCACCACAAACCAATACCGTGTCCAAATTGCCACCATGGGCAATCAAGGCATCAGCAACGGTGCGTGCAGTGAATTGATTGAGTGTATTCAAAACATCTTCCGGCGCCAGATCCAGCCCTTGCAGCAGCGGTTCAAGCCAGTGCAGCTGGAAAAAGTCACGCCCGGTGCTTTTAGGTGGAGGCAATTGCAGCCAGGGTTCTGCCATCAATCGTTCCAATAATGCCGGCGAACAACCGCCGCTCGCGGCCAACAGGCCATCAGCATCATAGGCTTTCTGCCAGTGGCGCTGACACCAGGCATCCATCAAGCCATTGCCCGGCCCGGTATCGAAGCCGATGACATCGCCATTGGTAGCCAGTACGGTGATATTGGCAATGCCACCAATATTGACCACGGCACGCGCTTCGCCTGGGTAGGCGAACAAAGCGCGGTGAAAAGCCGGCACCAAGGGCGCGCCTTGGCCGCCGGCTGCCACATCACGCCGTCGGAAATCGGCCACAGTGGTAATGCCTGTGCGTTCGCATAGGGTATTGGCGTCACCCAGTTGCAAGGTATAGGGGTGCGTGCCATGCGGGGCATGCCGAACCGTCTGACCGTGGTTGCCAATGGCGCGGATTTGTCCGGTATCAATGCTGTGTGCAGAGCAGAAGCCGTTGACGGCTTCTGCATAGGCCATGCCCAGCGCCGTTTCCAGCTGGCCGAGCTGATCCAGTGTCAGTACGGCATTCGATTGCGACAACGCCAACAGTGATGCGGTCAGGGCTTCGTCCATGGGGTAATGGCCATGGGCCAACAGATGTGCGCCATCGCTAAAGTCGACCAGAGCTACATCGATGCCGTCCAGACTGGTGCCGGACATCAGGCCGATATAAAGGGCTGGCGCACTCATCGGGCGCGCGTCGACAGGTCGGATTCCATCATCGCTACTGCCGGCGCTGTAGCAGCCCTGAACTTCGCCAGTGCGGAGCCTCTGAGGGGTTCCGGTTTCGGCATGGTGACGTTCAGTGGATTCACTTGCTTGCCGTTAATGCGGAATTCGTAATGCAGGTGCGGGCCGGTGGCCAAGCCGGTGCTGCCCACGCGGCCAATAATGGCGCCTTGGGAAACCGATTGGCCGCGTTTGAATTTTCCAAGAGCCGACATGTGGCCATACAGCGTACTTCTGCCTTGGCCGTGATTGATGATGACGGTTTTACCGTAGCCGTTCTTCCAGCCTGCCAGCTCAATTCTGCCGTCACCGGCCGCCATGATCGGCGTGCCTGTGCGGGCGGCATAGTCCACACCCTTGTGCGCGCGCATACGGCCCAGCACCGGGTGTTTACGCATGCCGAAGGTAGAGCTTAGGCGGGCAAACTCAATGGGAATGCGCAAAAGAACTTTCCGAAGGGGACGGCCGTCGGCGTCAAAATATTCTTCGCGGCCATCATGGTTGTAACGGTAGGCCGACAGTTTTTTGCCGCGGTTGGTAAAAGTGGCCGCCAGAATATGGCCTTGCCGGTAAGGCTTGCCTTCAAGGAACGTTTGTTCGTAAACGACCTGGAAGCTATCGCCTTTGCGCAGATCCTCAACAAAATCGATATCGTATTTGAAGACATTGGCCACTTGGTTGACAACACTGGCGTCAATGCCGGCACGATTGCCATCGGCATACAGGGAGCTGGTGATTTCGCCGGAAGCCACTTGCAGACGCTTTTCCAGTTGCCGGGTCAGAATCTGTTCGGTCACTTTGCCATCTTCAAGCGTTAGCGTTACCTGCTCAAGATCGTTTTTATCAAAGCGTACGGTGCGCAATTGATCGTAGCCGTTGATTTCAAAATCAATCAGGTCGCCGTCACGTATCCGGCGAAAACTTTGTTTGGCGCCGTCGTTTGCCAATATCTGGTGCAGGGTTTTTGAAGACAAGCCCATGCGTTCGAAAATTTCGCTCACCGTTTGGCCTTTTTCCACCGTTACGCTGTTCCAGCGGAAGGTGCCAAGGTCACGCGCTTTGCGGGCGAACGAGGGGCTGTGTATCAGCGGTTGTGCAATGGCGGCAAGATTGTGCGGACTTTGCAAGGCAGGCACCAGTGAGACTACGCTCAAACCGATGGCGACACGCAAGGCGAAGGTCTGCCACTGCGCTGTGTTCCAGCGACGCATGGCTTTGATGGGATTAAATACGGACAACGCGGATTCCTAAAGGACAAGCCAGGGACAATGGGCTAAAATAACCAGTGCAGGCCGCATGCGTCAAACCTTTCGGTTCCGTAGTGCGACACATCACTCTTTATTAACGTCGGGTTAACATGCGCGTGGCTAAGCGCTTGTTTCTCCGCAGCAGGGCATCTAGGCATGGCAAGTCACGTACAGGACGTTTTGGATATTATCGGCCGCGGTGCGCAGGAAATTCTGAAGCCTGAAGAGCTGGAGGCGCGCCTGAAGCTTGGCCGGCCGCTACGGATCAAAGCCGGATTTGACCCTACCGCGCCGGATTTGCATCTTGGCCACACGGTGTTGCTCAACAAAATGCGGCAATTTCAGGATCTCGGGCATCAGGTCATTTTCCTGATTGGCGATTTCACCGGCATGATTGGTGATCCTACCGGTAAGAATGTCACCCGAAAGCCGCTCAGCCGAGACGACGTTCGTGCAAATGCAGAAACCTATGCTGACCAGGTCTATAAAGTGTTGGACAAAGACAAAACCGAACTGCGATTCAACTCGGAATGGTTTGACAAGCTTAGTGCTGCCGATATGATCCGCTTGGCCGGGCAGATGACCGTGGCGCGCATGCTGGAGCGCGATGATTTCTCCAAGCGCTTCACTGGCCAGCAACCTATAGCCATTCATGAATTCCTGTATCCGTTGGTGCAGGGCTACGATTCGGTTGCCCTGAAGGCCGATGTCGAACTGGGCGGCACTGATCAGAAGTTCAACCTTCTCATGGGCCGCGCTCTGCAGGAGCATTTCGGTCAGCCACCACAAATCGTGCTGACTATGCCCTTGCTTGAAGGTATCGACGGTGTCAATAAAATGGGTAAGTCGCTGGGAAATTACATCGGCATCAACGAGCCCGCCATCGATATCGTCAACAAAACCATGAAGATAGGTGATGAGCTCATGTGGCGTTGGTTCGAGCTGCTCAGTTTCGATGTCTCACTTTCGGCACTGGCGCAGATGAAGTTGGACGCGGCGTCTGGCCAACTGCACCCGCGCGAGGCCAAGTTGCAATTGGCCCGGGAGCTGGCATCAAGGTTTCACAGCGGTGCCGAAGCCGAAGCTGCCATCATGGGCTGGCAGGCGGCTGTTCGTGGCGAGGCCGATAAGTCACTTCTGGACTTGATGACCCTTTCTGTTCCGGCCGAGGGTGTTCGTTTGGCGGCGGCACTCAAGCTGGCCGGGCTTGCCGCAAGCAATGGCGAGGCCAACCGAAAAATCGCCGAGCGTGCCGTTCGCATCGACAATGCCGTGGTCGAGGACGCCCAATGCCTTCTGCAGCCTGGGTTCGAAGGGGTTTTGCAGGTAGGCAAGCGTAACTTTGCTCGGGTTCGGCTGGTTAAAGAATGACCATTAATTAGCGACGCATCCATTGTCTGGAAGGATCGTTGGTGAGCAGTTGCTGTCGACTGAATATATTTTCGATTTTCCCCGTTGACGAACCCAAAAAGGTCTGCCATACTGTGCGACCACTTTGAGACGAAATGTCTTAAAGCGCCAAGCCCCTTGGGGTGCGGCAAAACGTTCTTTGAAAATGTGCGCAGG
>JAHEBG010000368.1 GCA_024642445.1 Gammaproteobacteria bacterium
CGACATTGGCCTATTTCCATTCATTCGGCAATTTGCAAACGTTGAGCCGGCTTGGTTTGAAAGCGCGCCCTATCCGGCGTTACGGCAATGGCTGAAGACCTGCACAGCATTGCCACAGTTTGAACGCTGCATGCAGAAATACCCGGCCTGGCATGAAGGTGCAACAGACACCGTGCTCTAAGCCCTTATTAGGGCTTCGCCATCAAAGCCTCAATCGCATCCACGGTTGCCGGCACGCCCACCGTTAGATTCTCAGGGCCGTTTTTGGTCATCAGAATATCGTCTTCGATTCGGATGCCGATGCCCTGGTATTTCGCTGGCACCCCCGGCGTTCCCGGTGCAATGTATAGGCCCGGTTCAATGGTGAACACCATGCCCGGTTCAAGCTGGCGGGATTTTCCGCCCAGTTTGTACTCGCCAACATCGTGCACATCCAGGCCAAGCCAATGCCCGGTTTTATGCATATAGAATTTCTTATAGCTTTCGGTGGCAAGGGCATTCTTTAGACTGCCCTTGAGCAGGCCCAAAGACAACAAGCCTTCGGTAAGTACAGAAACTGCAGTGCTATGGATGACGTCATAGGCAGCGCCCACGCGTGCCGCCTGAATGGCCGCCTGATGGGCATCCAATACCCGTTGATACAACGCTTTCTGTGCGGGATTGAATCGCCCCGAGACCGGCCAGGTGCGGGTAATGTCCGAAGCGTACAGGGCGTATTCGGCGCCGGCATCGCACAACAGCAAATCGCCTTTCTTCACCGGCGCATTGTTTGCACGGTAATGCAATACGCAGGCATTCGGGCCACTGCCCACAATCGGTTCATACGAAGGTACGGCATTGCGTCTGCGGTACACATGCTGCAAGGCTGCTTCCACTTCGTATTCGTAGCGAGCTTGTGGGGTGGCCTGCATCGCGGCAATCTGCGCTTCCACCGCAATTTCGGCCGAACGTCGCATCAACGCAATCTCGCCAGCACTCTTGAACAGGCGAAGCTCGTCGAGCAAATGACCTAACTCAAGAAACTCATGCGGCGGCTCGGCACCCAGACGCTTCTGTGCGCGCACCCGGTTCAACCATCCCATCAGGGTCAAATCGAAGTCGGAATCACGGCCATAGTGGTAATACACGCGCGAGCGGCCTTCAAGCAATCCCGGCAGAATATCGTCCAGATCGGAAATCGGATAGGCGTCATCCATGGCCAAGGCTTCAACCGCAGCTTCCGGACCGACGCGTGGGCCATCCCAGGCTTCTTTATCGGCATCGCGCTCGCGGCAGAACAGCAGGCATTCGCCTTTGCTGCGGCCGGGCACCATGACCAGCAATGCTTCCGGCTCGTTGAACCCGGTCAGGTACCAGAAATCGGAATCCTGACGGAAGGGGTAGGTGGTGTCTTTGCTGCGCAAACGCTCATTGGCCGATGGAATGATGAGGATGCTTTGCTCATCGGCCATTGCCATTAAGCGTTTACGGCGTTTGCTGAATTCAGCACGCGTAATCATCAATTCAACCTCTGGCGCTGGCGGCGGTTCACTACTCGTTCGTTATAAAGCAATACGGCCGCGACGCGGATGTATTCACAGACCTCAATCAAAGCCTCTTCATCGGCCTCGGTCTCTTCGTAATTCAAGTCGGATGCCGCGATTTTCGCCAGATCCTGCAGCGCTTCTTCGGCTTCTTCGGAAAGCGCGCTGGCCGGTGCCGGCACTACTCCGAATCCCCCAAGAAAACCCCGACACCAATCCACCATGGCCGGACCGCGCTCCGACACCGGCGTCTCATCCTGTGGCAACAGCAAATCGAATTCGAAGTCCATGACATCGCCCGCCAATTGCGCCACGGTGGCAAAATAAAAGCGGGCCAGAACCGAGTCAGGTGCAATACGGTTTTCCTGCTCGGCATCGGTCAACGCGTAGGCCAGCCAATTGCCCGGTGTCAGTTCAGCGCCGGCACACAGACATCCGGAAAGCGCACCGTGCAGCTCCGCCGCCGACACCGGCAGGCGCAATTCCTTCACACCGTTTTGGATCGCAGGGTAATCGGGCATATCCGCGCTCATGGGTCACTCCGTTTTTTGTCCATTGTAGCAACTTGCCAGCACCCTGCGTTTGCGCTTGTCGAATGCA
>JAHEBG010000047.1 GCA_024642445.1 Gammaproteobacteria bacterium
TGAGCTTGTTTGCTTTTTTCCTGATCCAGCAAAGCATTGATCTGGGCACCACCGGCCCCGATGCCTTTCAGATTACTAACGAGACGGATGCCGATGCAAAGGCCGAGGGCAAGCCAAGCCAGAATTTCATCAGCTTCGGCGATAAACCTTGGAATGCAGAAACCAATCCATTGACGTTTTCATGGCTGCCCGAAGCGGGAAATAGCCTTTTGAATGCACGTATTGGCAAATTCAATACGCTTCTGGTGGAAAAACGCTGGCTGGATCTGGTACACGCCGCGCTAGCCGCAACACCGCAGGCGCTGCTGATATTGGTGCCCATTTTTGCCCTCATGTTGAAGGTTTTGTATTTATACAAACGCCGCCTGTATATGGAGCACCTGATTCTGGCACTGCATAACCATGCCTTCCTGCTGTTTGCCATCATTTTGTTGGTGCTCAGCACCGGACTGCAGCAATGGCTGGGCACGGGCTCTGTTTTCTCCGAAACAATGGCGCTGTTCTCTGGGGTTTTGACAGCTTGGATTCCCCTTTACTTTCTGTTGAGCTTGAAAAACATCTATCAGCAAGGCTGGTTGGCTACGGTTTTCAAATTTACCGTGGTTGGGATTATTTATCTCGTACTGATGGCGCTAGGCATTGCCTTGGTGTTTTTTTTAAGCGTGCTGTTCATTCTGTAGTCCGTGAAACATCGCACTGTTTTTCACGAGGGAAAGCCCTGAATGCCATCTGAATAAGGCTTTCGTCTGTGAAACCTTGTCAACAGCGCGTTTTTTGAGCAGCCCTGTGAATAAAGTGGCTAAAAAACACGCATCGCCCTCCTTATTTGCGTACTTATCTCATTGATAAAATTACTATATTTCAGTTTGGTTAAAAAATAAGCAAGTTGCTCAAGGATGTGTATTGTCGGGCTTGTATCCAGCGAAAATGCGCCCTGTCCACACGCTTATCCACAGAGCATGTGGATAATGTTAAGGCGTCTTCACAATGAAGCACTTAGCGTAATGCGTTCGCATAAAACTTCAACTATGCCGCGCAAGCGAACAAGATCGACGACACGGCATGGCACAACTAGTGTTGCCGTTTTTTGCCGTGAAACAAATTAACATCCTAAAAGCAGTAACTCGCGTGCTGACGGGCTTTCCTGTGAAACCTTGTGCACAGGCCATACTAAGTCTTTGATTATTGTTAATTTGAAATTGCACGCCTTCACACTCCAATAAAGTTTTGTTAACGTATTGAATAATATAGTTTTTTATGTTCATGAAATTCTGACGCTGATACCCGCTCGCAGCAATCGCATGCGGTACTCTATGCAGATGCCATTAAATCCACAATCTTATCCACCGCTTTATCCTTACCGGTTTCCGGCCCACATTCCTTTTTGACCCCACCGCCCCCCCGAATATGCCCGCGCCCCGCCTCTGCCTGAAAGTTGCCCTACCGCTGCCATTACCAGGCCTCTTTGACTATTGGCCGGACAGCATGGAAAATCCAGACATCGCCTGGATCGGCTGCCGGGTTAGGGTTCCGTTCGGGTCGCGCGAGCTGGTGGGCTGGGTTACTGCCGTAGGCGCTCCGGAATCAGCAGAGGCTAGCATTAAAGCTGTCACTCAACGCATCGACAACACCCCTGTGGGTACCGATGAGTGGCTGCAATCCTTACGCTGGACGGCGCAGTATTACCACGCACCTCTGGGCGAGGTTGTGCACGCCGCCACGCCCAGCGTGCTTCGCGAAGGGTTTGGCCTACCGGAAACCTGCGAATACCAATGGCAGCTCAGCAAGAACGGACACACGAATTGGCCGTCCTTGCGTAAAGGCAGCACATTGCGCGCATTGGCTGAAGTGCTAGAAAAAGGCCCCTGCGCTGAATCCTGGCTTCAGGCTCATTGGCCCCGGTGGCAGGCAACGCTCCGAACGCTGGCATCGCGCGACATCGTAGAGCGTGTGGCCGGAGTTGCCTTCTCAAAAACGCCCGATAGTCTAGGGCCGGCATTGAATACCGAACAACAGGCAGCTTTGTCTGCCATTACCGAACGCACCGGCTTTGCCGTACATTTACTCGAAGGCGTAACCGGCAGCGGAAAAACCGAGGTCTACATCCATGCCATCGACGCCTGTCTGGCACAACATAAACAAGCCTTGGTATTGGTGCCGGAGATAGGTTTGACGCCCCAGCTGTTATCACGCCTGCAGGCGCGCTTACCGGTACCGATACATGTGCTGCACTCAAACCTCAACGACACCGAACGCGCACGTGCCTGGGCCGCCATGGCCTCTGGAACAGGCCGTGTCTTGCTGGGTACACGCTCTGCGGTATTCACCCCTTTGCCTGAAGCCGGCCTGTTGATTGTGGATGAAGAGCACGACGGCAGCTACAAACAACAAGACGGGTTCCACTACCATGCCCGTGATGTGGCCGTAGTGCGCGCAAAAGCGCTGAATATCCCGATTGTATTGGGCAGCGCCACCCCATCATTGGAAACACTGCATAACGCGTTGGCGGGCCGCTATTTGCGACACCGCATTTTGCAGCGTGCAGGCACAGCACAGCCACCGACGATTCAGATCAGCGATGTCCGCAAAATCCGACTGCACCATGGCATGGGACAATCCCTGCTTGATGGCATTGCCGCCTGCCTGGAGCGTGGCGGACAAGCCTTGGTCTTCAAAAACCGTCGCGGCTATGCCCCTGCGCTGCTTTGCCATGATTGCGGTTATACCGCGCTTTGTCCGCGTTGCGACAGCGCACTGACCGTGCATTCCGGCCAGAAACGCCTGCATTGCCATCATTGCGGTCACCAAAAGCCAAAACCTCCGGCTTGCCCGGATTGCGGTTCACTGGCACTGCAGGCTCAGGGGTTTGGTACGGAGCGTCTGGAAGAAGGGCTGACTGCCGCTTTTCCTGATGTGCCATGTTTGCGTGTGGACGGTGAAACTACCCGCGGGAAAAACGGCCTGGCGAAACAATTGGCGCAATTGGGCAATAATCCCGGCATCTTGGTGGGCACGCAGATTCTGGCTAAAGGGCATGACCTGCCCAATCTGCAATTTGTCGGCGTGGTGGGCGTGGACGAGGGCTTATATTCCTCCGATTTCAGAGCCCATGAAAAACTGGCACAACTGCTGATTCAAGTTTCGGGGCGTGCCGGTCGTAGCGTACAGGCCGGCCATGTGCTGATACAAACCCACCACCCCGATCATCCGCTGTTGGCACAGCTGCTGAGCGGCGGCTATCCGGCATTTGCTGCGCAGGCATTGCCCGAACGGGCTCAGGCTGAGCTGCCGCCCTACGCGCATCTGGCATTACTCAAAGCCGAATCCGTGCACAGTGACGGTGTGCGCGCGTTTCTGGAAGAGGCCGCTAAAATTTTGAACCATGCACTGCGCGAACTGGGCTTAACTGTTCACAATTCCGGTGCCTTGCCGGCTGGCATGCTGCGGCGTGCCGGGCGTTACCGTTGGCATCTGGTGTTGTCATCGGCATCGCGCGCCGATTTGCAGCGCCTGCTCAGCACCGCATTGCCTGCGGTATACGCATTGAAATCCTCGCGCAAAGTACGATGGCGTCTAGACATCGATCCGATTGATTTTCTGTAGTCGGTCTACAGCCGTTTTTTTGGCATAATGGGGCATGATTCAAATAGCCTTGGTCGACGACCATGCCATTATTCGTGACGGCATCAAACATTTGCTGTTGGATGAAGCGGATATCGCCATCTGCGCCGAATGCGAGCGCCCGGGTGCATTGGCTGCGCTGTTAAAACAACAAATACCCGATGTATTGATCATTGATCTGAACATGCCCGAGGGCGGCGGCTTTCCCTTGCTGATGACGCTGCGACCGACCTATCCGAACATGCGCATTATCGTGCTCAGCATGCACGAATCCCACACCTTTGTAGCCAAGGCGTTTTCCTTGGGTGCGGATGCCTATATTTCAAAAACCCGTGCCACCGAAGAATTGCTGCCGGCTGTACGCGCGGTGCTACGCGGTGAGCGTTGTCTGTCAAGCGATCTGCTGCAGGCGGACCGCGCGCAAGATGCGCTGCTCAGTCCGCGTGAAACCGACGTATTGAAGGGGCTGTTGCAGGGCAAAAACGCCAAACGCATTGCCGCTGAATTGGGCATCACCGATAAAACCCTGTATGCACACAGAACACGTTTAATGAGCAAGCTGCAGGTGAGCACTGTTGCAGATTTGCCTTTGCGGGCCTTGAGCCTGGGCTTGGTTTGATTCAAAACCCGATACGGACACCGGTGCTCAGGGCATGGCTGTCGGTGTTGTCACTGTGTTGGCCGTTGGCACGCAAATACCAATAGGCATTGCTGCTACGATAACCAGCGCCCAAGGCCCAGTGCATGAATCCATCGGCATACGGCATGCCGTCAACGGTGAAGTATTGGCCGGGTAGCCCGGTGTAATACGCGCGCATTCCGGTATCCACCGAATTCAGTACCTGACGATAGCCGATCAAGCCACTCCATTGCCAGCCGGACTTGCTACCGCTGTTGAAACGCAACTCAGGACCCAGCACGTAGCGCGATACGCTGTTGTCGGTAAAGCCAAGCTCCAGACCGCTCACGCCGGATTCCTGATAGGCATCGATGTCTACCCAATCGGCATTGGCCAGAACCGCCACACTGAAACGGTCATTCAGTGCGCGGCCTATTTCGAAACTGACACCACGTATGCTGCCTTGGCTGCTGCTCTGTGCAAGCTGGCTGCCTTCGCCGAAATAAATACTCCGGTTGGCATCGCTGTCGAATCGGGCCCAGCTGGCAAATCCTTGGCTGTACCAAACCTCACCGTCGTGGCGTGCATACACGGCCAAGCCGCGACGGTCACCGCGAACCCGGTCATCGACTGCCTGATACTCAATACGGTCATCGGCGGCGAACACGGCAGCGCCTAACAGACCATTGCCGATAATACGATCTGCGCCAGCAGCCCAAACGGTACTTTGAATATCCGTAGCCAGAAAACCGTCGGAACGTTTACGTGAATCAGGGCTGGCAAACATGAACCACAAGCCACCATTATCCCCGGACAGTTGTGTGGTGTCGTGCAGACGCTCATTGAGTAAGGGCTGCAGCGTATCAGCGGTTTCCAGAGCCACATCTTTCAGTGTGGTTTGCGACTGGCCGGACAATGCCATCAGCGCCCGTTCGGCGGAAACAACATTGGTTTGTTGCAACAGTGCGGCCGACTGCCTTAATGCCGTGGAACCTTGACCTGCGTCCAGTGCCTTGAACGCCGTTTCCAAATTGCCGGCACTGTTCCATTGCGTTGCCGAGTATGCCGACAGCACATCGGTAACCGGTTTACGCGAAACGTCCGCAAAAATCTGTTGGCTTTGGATACTGACGTCGGCATTGAACCAATCCGATGACGACACTGTACCGGCATTGCCATTGATTGCCGCCGCATTCAACACCGAACCCTGCCAGTTTGTGGTGTAGGTTTGGGGCGCAATAATACGCAAATCGGCACCGTTTAAAGCCAGTGTGCCGGAAATGTCCAGAGAACTGCCGGCAGCAAGATTCAACACGCCGGCATTGGCAAAGACATTGCCGGTTACACTGCCACCAAAGGCATCGAATGATCCGCCGTTAAGCCAGACATCGCTGCCCAGGCTGCCAAACAACTGCAATTGCCCTTGCTGTATATCCGTTCCGGAAAGATAGCTGTTGTCGCCGGTTAATCGCAAGGTGCCATCACCGGTTTTAATGATGCCGCCGTCACCGCCAATATCGTTACCGAAAGTCCATGTGATATTGGTGGGTACCTTTGCCGAAAATGAGGTTTGCATCAGCGCGGGGCCAAGTACGGCTTTCTGGGCGTTGACATAGCCCCATCCGTAAATGGGGTCTACACCCAGTGCGCCGATATCGGTAGCCGTAGTCAGCAAGGTTTGACGAACCTGATTGCCGTTGAAGCCGGGAAAAGCCTGATAGACCAAAGCGGCAATACCGCTGACAATCGGTGCAGCCGCCGAAGTGCCGGCAAACCATTCATACGAATCCACAGTGAGCGGATCGGCCTGGGTAACCGTAGGCAATAACAAATTCACGGTGCCGGGCGCAGCCAAGCAAAAATTCATGGCTATGGCGCCGCAAGGGTTTGAATAGACCGCCTTAGTTCCGTTTAATGGGCTCATCGCCACCACGGCCACAATATTGTTCAAATCGGGGTAAAACGCCGGTGCTGCAGCAAGAATGCCCGCGCTGTCGTAACCGGCCTGCTCACCGTCATTGCCGGCGGATATGGCCAGGAACGCGCCTGAATCCCGAATGGCACGCATTTCATCCACCCATGGTGCTACGTAACGCGATACATCACTGCTGCTGGCACTGTTGGCATCGGGGGCGCTATCCGCCGGGTCGACTTCGTCATAGCCGTAGCCGAAGGAAAAATTGAAGACTTTTGCACCCCAATTAATGATCGAATAAATATTTGAATCCCAATCAGCCAAGGCAAGCGTGGCATTCGGTGCAACGCCGCCGGGATATTCGCCCCATGCCGCTCCTGCAGCAATGGCTGCAACGCTGGTGCCGTGGCTGGTGTTATCTGTTGAGTCGTCGGTTAAGTCGCCAAAGGTTGCAGATACGCGACCTGCAAGTGCTGCATTATTGACGTTGAAGCCGTTGTCGTAGATGGCGATTTTTACCCCGGTGCCGATGAAGCCGGCCGCATTCGCTTGGGTAACACCGGTTTTTTCCCGAAAGTAGGTGCTGTAATTGATAGGCGCTTCCAAATTACACACCTTGGGTTGGGTCAGCACCGGAGCAGAGCTAGCAATGGTAGCGACCGGATCATCGGTACTGCTGGGATTGGCGCAGGCGTAGGTTGTGGTGGTGGTGATATTCGACAGGCCATTTTGAATAATGCGCTGTCCTGCAGGGCAGGTGCTGTCGGTTACTGTACTGACTTGGCTCGAATCCACGAAACTGCCGGTACCCAGTTTCTGGGCGCAGGTGAGTGCGGCAACCGGTGTACAAATTTTGCTTTGGGTAACTATCGGTGCCGACGTGGTGCTGGATGCCACCGGATTGCTTTGACTGCTGGGTGTTGGGCAAGAATAGCTGGTGGTGGTAGTGGTATAGGAGATACCGGACTGCGTCAACGATTGCCCGGATGGGCAGGTGCTATCGGTAACACTGGGGTTATTGACCGTGGTGGTAACGAAACCGCCGGTGCCCAAACGCTCGGCACAGGTGGTGCTTGGGGTGGGATCGGGCTTGGAGCCTCCCCCGCCGCCGCATGCCGACAACGCCAGTGCAATGAGTATTACGCCGCCACGAAAATTGTTCATCATCTTTGCCCGATTGATTACACTGCCATTTTAGCGCGCACAACAACCCCTGTTGTGAAGGTAATCACTGTATGGCATTAACGCCGGAAACGTGCCGCACTGATGCATGAAAAAATACTGACCAGAAACCAGCCGAAGGGCAACAGACTCAAGGTAATCACCCAGGTCACCGCAAACGCGATACAGGCGCTGAAGAACCAGAAAAGACTGGACAACAAACGGCCCTGGATCAATTGGCCCAAGCCAGGAATAAATAAACTGCACAATGCCGCAATAACATTTCCGGTGGAGCCTTGTTCGCTGGTCATGGTCTATTCCTTGCGCAATTAAACGGTTATGGCCTGAGTGGCGGATGTTCAGTATC
>JAHEBG010000369.1 GCA_024642445.1 Gammaproteobacteria bacterium
TTTCTGGAGCGGGGAAAGCGTCACGCAATACCAGCTGCCCGCTGGCATTGCGCCAGAACGGCGTGAACACCTTGTATGGTGTGCCGCCACCGGTCCTGATCTGCCAGGGCTCGAACAACACAGCGGAATTGCTGCGGTGCACATCCAGGCCGCGCTCCTTGAACTCCGAGGCGACGGCATCGTCTCGTGCTTGCAGTGACGGCTCATATAAATTGCTGAAATAAAGAGCTTCGGCCAAAGTATCTATCTGAAGGCGTTGCAATTCATCACGACTTTTGCCTTGAGCTAGGATTAGCCGGCCACCGCGCTTGCTGATGGCATTTTGCAAAGAAAGCAGGGAGGCATGAAGCCATGCCTTGCTGGCTGCGCCTGGTGCCCACTCGCCGGCTTCATCGGCATCGTGGATGTATACCAGCACCGGCCGATAGCCATCGGCCATAGCCTGCGCCAATGCCGGATTGTCATCAAGACGCAGGTCACGTCGCAACCAAACGAGCGCATTTGCCACGGGCATATCTACCGGAATAAATTCAATTTATTAAACCGCAGTAGCCGTCAGCCCGATGTGAAAAGCGCATCCTCGGTAAAGCCCACCCTACGGGTAATCGAACAGGTCAGCTCATAGCTGATGGTTTCAGCCGCCAACGCAATTTCCTCAATCGGTAAGCCTTTGCCCCAAAGCACCACGGGATCACCGACGCTTGCATCCGGCTGACTGCGCAGGTCAAGCGTCATCAAATCCATCGATACCCGCCCGATGATAGGTACGCGCAGACCGTTCAACAATACCGGCGTTTCCTGTTTGACATGGCGCGGGTAGCCATCTCCGTAACCGACTGCCGCAACCCCGACTGTCATATCCTCCGGGCATTGGTACATGCCGGAATAACCTACGCGCTCGCCTTTTTTCACGGTCTTTACCGAAATCAGACGGGTGCTCAAGGTCATCGCAGGTTGCAACCCATACGCCGCAGAGCCTGGCTCGGGCGAAAGTGACAAGCCATACAGTGCTCCTCCGGCGCGCAGCCATTGACCATGGGCACTAGGCCAATTCAACACAGCGGCAGAGTTCGATAACGAGTGCGCGCCAGGACACTCAGCCACGGTTTCGGAGAAACATAGCATTTGCTGTTGCGTCACCTTACCTTGCTGATCTTCGGAGGCGGCAAAATGGCTCATGCACACGATATCAGGATGCACATTGGCCCTGGATTTAAGCCAGGCGAATGCGGTTTTGAAGGCATCCGGATCAAAGCCCAAACGATGCATGCCGGTATCCATTTTCAACCATACCCGCAAAGGCGTGCCGGCGTCTGAGCCCAGCATGTCCAGCTGACTTTGATGATGCACTACTGTATCCAGCTGCAATTCCCTGAGCTGCTCAAGATCCGAAGCTTCATCGAAGCCCGAGAGCAATACAATTTGCTGTGGAAGCCCTGCCTCACGCAAACGACGCGCATCGGAAATGGATGCGACACCAAAAGCATCGGCTGTTCGAAGCGCCAAGGCAACCCGTTCCAGGCCATGGCCATAGCCATCGGCCTTGACCACCGCCATCAGCTTGGCCTGTGGCGCTTTCGCTTTCAGCAAAGCCATATTGTGCTGCAGAGCATCCAGATGGATGTGTGCCGTGGTTGCGCGCGCCATGATTTATTCGAAATTGCCGTGGTGGTCGTGCGCCAGATTATCGAAGCGCGTGTACTCGCCGAAGAATTTCAGCTTGAATGAACCGGTGGAACCGTTACGATGCTTACTGATGATGACCTCGGCAAGGCCTTTTTCATTGGAGTCCTTGTTGTAATATTCATCGCGGTAAATGAACAGGATGATGTCGGCGTCCTGTTCGATACCGCCGGACTCGCGCAGATCCGACATTACCGGACGCTTGTCGGTGCGGCTTTCAAGGCCTCGGTTGAGCTGTGACAGAGCAATGACCGGAATATTCAACTCCTTGGCCAACGCTTTCAAGGAACGCGAAATTTCAGAAATTTCATTGGCGCGGTTTTCCTTGCTGCCGGGCACCTGCATCAACTGCAGATAATCCACCACAATCAGGCCCAGGTCATGCTCGCGTTTCAAGCGGCGGGCACGAAAAGCCAACTCTTGCGGAGAAAGTGCCGG
>JAHEBG010000048.1 GCA_024642445.1 Gammaproteobacteria bacterium
ACGCGCGCCGGTCATGTCACTGGAGACATCCTTGCCCACGAACACACCGGTTTCGGCATAGGTGAATGGCACGCCATTGACGCTGACCCGGTTCTCTTCCACGGTGATGGTATCGCCGGGCAGTCCGATGACGCGTTTGATGTAATCCGAGCCGGCGGTCGGGTCGTTTTCACCCATTCCCGGGTAACGAAACACGAATACATCACCACGCTTGGGTTGACCCACCTCGATGATTTTCTTGTTGATTACCGGCAAACGGATACCGTAGTTGTACTTATTGACCAGAATGAAGTCGCCAACCAGTAAGTTGGGCATCATCGAGCCTGAAGGAATACGGAACGGTTCAGCCAGAAACGAGCGCAGTGTCAATACGATGAAAATCACCGGAAACAAGGATTTGGCGTACTCCACCAACACCGGATCCTTGGCATCAGCATCAGCGGATTTACGGCGTTTCTCCAGAAAGAGTTTATCTGCCAGCCAGACTAGCCCGGTAGCCAGTGCCAGAACGGTCAGAATCAGGGCGAAATCTATCTTCACGTGCAGTCCTTATTTGCTGTCGGCCGAAAGTACGGCCATGAATGCTTCTTGTGGAATTTCAACGCGGCCGAATTGCTTCATCCGCTTCTTGCCTTCTTTTTGTTTTTCGAGCAGCTTCTTTTTACGCGTGGCATCGCCACCGTAACATTTGGCCAACACGTTCTTACGCATGGCTTTAACCGTGGAGCGCGCTATAACCTGTGATCCAATCGCGGCCTGAATTGCTACATCGAACATCTGACGCGGAATCAATTCACGCATTTTTTCGCACAGATCCCTGCCCCGTCGATCGGAATGGGCGCGATGCAGAATCATCGACATGGCATCCACACGGTCGCCATTGATCAACACATCAACGCGTACGAAAGGGCCGGCTTCGAAGCGCAAGAAGTGGTAATCAAGCGAGGCATAGCCGCGTGACACCGATTTCAGGCGGTCGAAGAAATCCATGACCACTTCCGCCATCGGCAATTCGTAGCTGATTTGCACCTGGCTGCCCATGTAATTCATACCTACTTGCGATCCGCGCTTTTCTTCACACAAGGTAATGACGCTACCTACATAATCGGGCGGCGTTAGAATTGTGGCCAGAATTACCGGCTCACGGATTTCCTGGATTTTATTAACCGGCGGCAGTTTAGCCGGGTTGTCCAACGGCAGCACGGTACCATCGGTCAACAAAACCTCATAAATTACCGTAGGTGCGGTGGATATCAGATTGAGGTTGTATTCGCGCTCAAGGCGTTCCTGCACGATTTCCATATGCAGCATGCCCAAAAAACCGCATCGGAAACCGAAGCCCATAGCCTCGGAACTTTCGGGTTCGAAATTCAGCGCCGCGTCGTTAAGTTTGAGCTTGTCGAGGGCTTCGCGCAAATCCGGGAAATCCTCAGCATCCACTGGAAACAACCCAGCAAAAACCCGCGATTTCATGGTTTGGAATCCCGGCAGCGGTTTAGACGCCGGATTGGACGCCAGCGTAAGAGTATCTCCCACCGGGGCACCATGCACATCTTTAATGGCGCCATTTAGCCAGCCGACTTCACCGGCAGACAGTTTTTTCATAACTTTGCGTTTCGGGGTAAACACGCCGACTTCATCCACTTGGTGGGTGCGGCCGGTAGACATCACCAGAATTTTATCCCCGGGTTTGATTTCGCCCTGCACCACACGCACCAGCGAAACCACACCAAGGTAGTTGTCAAACCAGGAATCGATGATCAATGCCTGCAAGTGGCCGGTATCTACCGGCGTTGGCGGCGGGATTCGCTCGACAATTGCTTCCAGCACATCACGGACATTCAGGCCGGTTTTTGCCGAAATGGCAATGGCATCGGTGGCATCAATGCCGATCACCGCTTCAATTTCGGCTTTGACCTTATCAATATCAGCCGTGGGCAAATCGATCTTATTGAGCACAGGAACCACTTCCAGACCCTGCTCCACTGCGGTATAGCAGTTGGCCACTGACTGAGCTTCAACGCCCTGAGCCGCATCCACCACCAGCAGAGCACCTTCACAGGCTGCCAATGAACGAGAAACTTCGTAACTGAAATCGACATGACCCGGAGTGTCAATGAAGTTCAGCTGGTAGGTTTCGCCGTTGAGTGCGGTATAGGGCAAGGACACCGACTGTGCCTTGATGGTGATGCCGCGCTCGCGTTCGATGGGATTGGAATCAAGCACTTGCGCCTCCATTTCACGATCGGCCAAGCCGCCGCACAATTGGATGATGCGGTCGGCCAAGGTTGATTTGCCGTGATCCACGTGCGCGATGATGGAAAAATTACGAATATGCTGCATGGTTTCGCTTTATGAAAATCTACACCGCCCATTATCGCATATGCGGTACCTTCTGAGGCGGTATTCCGCCCCAGAATCAATTTCTTACGGCATTGCCAGAACGATAATTCCGGTACTTTCTGCATTCTGAATCAGCAAGCGAACCCGATCGCCGGATTTGAATGCCGACAGGGCTTTCTCGAAGTCTGCAACCGAATTCACCGGCGTTCTACCTACCTCGAGTACGACATCGCCCTGCTTGACCCCCATCTGCCCCAATACCGGCTGAAAGACGCGGGCAATTTGTACACCGCCGCGGACAAGATTCAGCTTGTCTCGGGTACTTTGGGTTACTGGCTCCACACTGAAGCCCAGCTTCGATGCCGAAGCCGGCGCTGAGGGAACGGAAGGACGCGGTGTGGTAGCAGTGCTACCCTCTTGCAATGCTGTAAGCACAACGGAAAGTGTCTGGCGCTTACCGCCGCGAAGCACGGTAACCTGGGCTTTCACGCCGGGCTTCAATGCGCCCACAACCGGAGGCAAATCCGAAGACTGCTCTATGGCCTGGCCATTGAATGCGGTGATGACATCGCCGGGAATAATACCGGCTCTGGCCGCAGGGCTGCCATTGATCACACTAGCCACGAATGCGCCTTTGGCAATACTCAACCCGGCATCGGCCATTTCATCGGGCTGCACATCACGAACTTGGACCCCAAGCTGACCGCGCTGGACCTTGCCTGTGGCCTTAATCTGCTCTACCGCATTCATGGCAGTTTGAATGGGGATAGCGAAGCTTACGCCCATATATCCGCCGGAATTGCTGAATATCTGGGAGTTGATGCCCACCACTTCACCGGCGGTATTCAGCAATGGGCCACCGGAGTTACCCCGGTTGATTGCCACATCGGTTTGAATGAACGGCACATAACGCTGACTGCCGTCCACGCTGGGGCGCCCCAATGCGCTGACAATGCCGGCGGTTACGGTAGAGTCAAAACCGAAAGGAGAACCGATAGCCACCACCCATTGACCGGGTCTGACGGTTTCAGAGTTGCCAATGGCAAGCACCGGTAGCTTGTTCTCCGATACTTTCAGTACCGCTACATCGGTAGCGGCATCGGAACCTACGAGGCGCGCTTCGAAACTGCGGCGATCGCTCATATGTACCGTGATTTTTCCCGCGCCATCAATTACATGGTGGTTGGTCAACACATAGCCATCAGAACTGATGATGAAGCCGGAACCGAATGATGTGCCCTGCCGAGGCGATTGCGGCCCTGGTTGGCCGGGCATAGGCTGACCTGGCATCGGCTGACCGAAAAAACGCCTGAAAAATTCCTGCATCTGCTCGTCTTGATTCGGACCTTCCGCTAATTGCGGCTTGCCCGAGCCGAGCTCAGCTTCAATACTGACTACTGCAGGTGCGGTACGTTCAACCAACACACTGAAATCCGGCAATGCCACCAAAGCAGCAGTAGCTGACTTGTCATTTTGCTGGGCCTGTACCGGCTGCTGCACCTGCTGCCAGCATGCGACCAGCACTATGCAGCTAATAAAACCCAAGGTGAACTTTGAAAAAGGAGAAAAAACTTTCATGTATTGACCTCGAAATGTAAACAGAAATTACGGTTGGGTGGCTTCCAACACGGCAGCCAGCGTCATTACCGGCACCTTGCCTAATGCCACATAGCGTGTTTTACCGTCAGCCAGCATCAAGCCATTGACGGCATCTTTTTGCATTTGTGCTTTTTCGCGTACGCCGGCGGCTTCCACATAGAGTGAGATTCGCGCCAATCCGTCGCTGTACAAATAATGTGTAGACGTAGGGTAATTCTTCCGGGCAATCAACCGGTACCCCTTGAATTCGGCATACGGGCTGTCCAGTTGGGCCGATGGCAGTGCGGGCTTCGCGGAATTCCAGGTTTTACCAGCAGGGCTGATGTCAATCTGGGTAAACACCATCTGCTCGACGCTGCCGCCCTTTTCATCCAATGTAGCCACTTTCAGAGGTAGTGCAGTCTCCTGATCCAGCCAGAGGCGGTAGCTGTAACGCCATTTATCCGAAGCATTGATCAAAATCTGTTGGGCAGGACGCCCTGCAATGCGGCCCTTACGACCCATTTTGACTTTATACCAGGGATTACCCAAAGCATTGGCGAACTGGCTGAACGAGGTTTGCGGCCCGGCCAGGCCGCTAATGGTGACATTGCCGTTGGTAGCTGACTGAGTCTGCAATTTTTCACCCTGCTTCACCAAACCTCGCTGCGAGCCGGACAAGGTCTGCAGGCGTAGTGTTTCGACACCGTTTTTCATCTGATGATCAACGGTGATGGTATCGATTTTACTGCCTTGCGCCAGCACCAAAACACCTTTGTAATTGTGATTGATGACCGCTTCATCCACGCGCTCTAACCATTGCTGGGCATCATCTCGCCAAAGTTGTTTGATCCATTGCTTGCCGCTGTCTAGCCAGGAAGATTCATCAGCGGCCTGTGCCGACATTGGCAGGCAAATCAGAACCAGCAACGAGAAACGTTTAAGCATCATTGGTTATCCTGTGCCTCTTCCGAGGCAGGCGCGGGCTCGGTCAACATCTGCGCATAGGAAATCAGATCGTTGCCGTTGGCGCCCGACATCTGATTGTGCCGGACCAGATAATCTTCCATGACTTGATCACGCTTAGGCCAGGACTTTGCCAAGGCCGCCTCGTTCAAGGCAAATTGCGTGGGGTCATCCTGCGTCGCTGTAGAGCCGCTGGCGTTAGCAGGCGCTGGTTTGTTTTGCGCCAAAGCAGCAGATGCAGCAGCGCCACTGCCAACGTTAACAGTTGCTGCCGTCTCAGGCGCAGCAGGCACAGCTGGCGTTACTTGAACCACTTGAGGCTGCAAATCAACCGGGCTATCGTTATTCTGCAGATATCGGAAACCCAAGCCGGTAATCATGGCCAGTGCCGCGAAAGAAGCCACCATACGCCATGGTCGTGCTCCGCGTTCTGGCTGGCATTGGGCGCAGATGGAATCGGCATGGCTGGCCGGCATAAGATTCACAGGGTGCGCCTTCAACACGGATGAGGCGATCCATGCGCGTTCACAGGCGGCGCGTAATTCGGCATCGTCGCTGAGACGTTTCTGGAAAAAACGGCGCTCAGTGTCAGACAGCTCGCCGTCAATGTAGGCACTGAGTTGTTCCAAATCGGCTTCGGTAATCGGTTTCATGGGCGTACTCGCTGTTGCTCGTAAAGGGGGCGCAACCGGGCATCAATGGCTTCGCGTGCGCGGAATATTCGGGAACGTACGGTTCCCACCGGAGAATTCATAACCTCGGCAATTTCTTCATAGGACAAACCCTCCATTTCCCGCAAGGTAATGGCCTGTCGGATATCTTCCGGCAACTGAGCCAAGGCCTTGCTGACCACTTGGGCCAATTCTTCGCGTAAAAGTTCATGCTCCGGCGTATCGTTATCCTGCATATAAATGCCGCCTTCAATGTGCTCAGCATCTTCCAGATCCACCGAGCCAGTGGGCCGGCGCTTCTGGCTGGCTAAATGGTTTTTGGCGGTATTCACGGCAATCCGATACATCCAGGTATAAAACTGGCTTTCGCCCCGGAAACCCGGCAGGGATTTATAGGCTTTGATGAAGCTGTCTTGAACCACGTCTTGGCACTCGGCGTAATCGCGCACAAACCGGCTGACAACTGCGGCAATCCGGTGCTGGTACTTACGGACCAGAAGATCGAACGCGCTTTTGTCGCCTTTTTGCGCCCTTTGAACCAGGGATAAATCAAATTCAATATCGCCCATCGGGCTTGGATCTCCGTATCTTGCGCAGCCAATGGCTGAGTCTTGGTCATCTTACGCGCTGAAAAGTTCCCCGAATTGACCTAAACGGCTAAAACGGTGATGATAAGCGTACTTTAATTTCAATCAAACGAATGTATGAATTTATTTAGTGGACTTACCTTACGCCATTGGAGCATTGAAGCTCGTAATGATGGGATTCTTACTGTTAGCCTGGACCGTGACGGCACCAGCGTCAACACATTAGGCCAGGAAGTACTGAACGAACTGGACCGGGTACTTGAACGGATTGCCCTGGCCCCGCCCAAAGGCGTGATTTTTCGCTCCAATAAAAAGGCCGGTTTCATTGCCGGCGCCGACATTGCCGAATTTGCCGAATTCGATGCCAAAGGCACCGTAATGGAGGCCATTCGCAACGGCCAATTGATTTTTCAACGTATAGCCGAGCTGCCATGCCCCACCGTAGCCGTGATTCATGGCCACTGCATGGGTGGCGGCACGGAACTTAGCCTGGCCTGCACCGCCAGGGTGGCTTCAAACGACGACAGCACACGCATCGGACTTCCCGAAGTGAAACTGGGGATTTATCCAGGCTGGGGCGGTAGCGTGCGGTTACCACGCCTTGTAGGTGCGCCGGCAGCCTTCGATATGATGCTGACCGGCCGCGCCTTGAAAGGAAAAGCAGCCCGAGCCATTGGTTTAGTGGATGCCGTAACAGAGCCGGCCTTGATGCTGAACCGTGCCGTAGAACTCATTGAACGCGGTGTAAAACGCCCGTTCAAGCAAAAAGCACTTGCCGTTCTCAGCAACAGCTGGCTGGCCCGGCAGATCCTGCCCGGCATGCTGACCAAACAAGTGGCACGTAAGGCGCGCAAGGCACATTACCCTGCACCGTATAGCCTGATTCAAACCTGGCAACGCTCAGCCGGCATGTCTGTGCAAAACGCCTTGTTGCAAGAAGCCAAATCGGTGGTGACATTGGCTCAGGGTGCAACGGCACGCAATCTGACCCGCATCTTCTTCCTGATGGAACGTCTGAAATCCCTGGGTGGCAAGTCCCATGGCATAGAGCACGTGCATGTGATCGGTGCCGGCGTGATGGGTGGCGATATTGCCGCCTGGTGCGCATTGCGCGGTTTTAGGGTGACCCTGCAGGACCGCGAAATGCAATACATCCAACCGGCCATGGACCGTGCCGAGAAGTTATTCGAAAAGAAAGTCAAAGATCCGGGCAAACGCCAGGAAACGCATGCACGCCTACAGGCCGATGTCGACGGCAATGGTATCGCCAAAGCCGACTTGATCATTGAAGCGATATTCGAAAACCAGGAAGCCAAGCAGGATTTGTACGCCCGCTTGGAGTCCCGCATGAAAGCTTCCGCGCTGCTGGTTTCCAATACCAGTTCCATAGCCTTGAGCAAACTGGCTGAGCGTTTGCAGAAGCCGGCACAGTTCGCCGGACTGCATTATTTCAATCCTGTAGCAATGATGCCTCTGGTGGAAATTGTGCGGCATGATGGCATGGATACGGAAACCGAACGGCGCCTTGC
>JAHEBG010000049.1 GCA_024642445.1 Gammaproteobacteria bacterium
AAGGTCATCCGGGTGAATGCCGCTGAACGCTATTTTTCGGCACTCAAAGGCGTGGATGAGCCTGAGGCCAAGCGCAAAATCATCGGCAAATTGTTTGTTGAAATCTTCGAAGAAGAGTCGGCAAAGCTAAGCAATGTGAAGTGGCTGGCGCAAGGCACCATCTATCCCGATGTCATCGAGTCGGCCGGCAGCAAGACCGGCAAGGCGCATGTGATCAAGTCGCACCACAATGTGGGCGGATTGCCCGAACACATGAAACTCGGGTTGGTCGAGCCGTTGCGCGAGTTGTTCAAGGACGAAGTGCGCCGAATTGGCGTTGAGCTGGGCTTGCCTGCCCCCATGGTTTACCGGCACCCGTTCCCGGGCCCAGGTCTTGGCGTGCGGATTCTGGGAGAAGTAAAACCGGAATTTGCCGATTTGCTGGCCAAAGCCGATGCCATTTTTATCGATGAGCTGCGTAAATCCGGGTGGTACGACAAAACCTCACAGGCGTTCGCGGTGTTTTTGCCGGTCAAATCGGTGGGTGTGGTGGGCGATGCCCGTGCCTATGAATGGGTCATCGCTTTGCGCGCAGTGGAAACCGTGGATTTCATGACTGCCCATTGGGCACACCTTCCATACGAACTTCTTGGCACCGTTTCAAATAGAATAATCAATGAGTTAAAAGGTGTTTCTCGTGTGGTTTATGATATATCGGGAAAGCCGCCCGCGACCATTGAATGGGAGTAAATGGCGTGTTTAGTCCAGAGGACGAAGCACATATGCAGCGCGCAATGGACCAAGCCATGAAGGCTGAAGCCATCGATGAAGTGCCTGTAGGTGCGGTGCTGATCAGCGAAAGCGGGGCATTGCTTGCCGCCGGGCATAATCGTACGATTTCCCATTCCGACCCCTGCGCTCATGCCGAAATCGAAGTATTGCGCGCCGCCGGTCAGGCTCTCGGCAATTACCGTTTGTTGGGCAGCACGTTGTACGTCACGTTAGAGCCCTGTGCAATGTGCGCCATGGCTCTGGTGCATGCAAGGGTCAAGCGTGTGGTCTATGCGGCCAGCGACCCGAAAACAGGTGCTTGTGGCTCGGTATTCAACCTGATATCCGATCCGCGCCACAATCATACCGTTGAAGTGCAGGGTGGCCTGTTGGCCGAACAGGCAGGCCAGCAGCTCAGTGCCTATTTCAAACGCAAGCGACAGCGCACTTAACGCATTTCGCTTTCGATTTCCGCATCAAAGCTCTTTACAGCGGCCCAGACTTCCCGGCCCAGATTGTATGCGGCGCCCATCAGAAACAGCATTCCCAGCAATCCAAGCACGGTAGGTAGGGCGGAAACACGGCTGCCGGTAAGTGTGTCGATAGCCAAGGCCAGGCTGGTGGCCACGAATGAGCCCAGGGCGCAATACAAGAACAGGCAGGCACGAAGTAATGAAGCGCTGCGCTTTCGGTGCCGCTGGATCTGGTGCTCCAATTCCGGATGGTTGCGGGAGCTGTCGTTCCATTTCTTCATCAGAATGCGTAGCCTGTCGACCACCCGCGCAAGACGGTTATTGGCGGACAGCAATAAAGACCCGGTTGCAGCCATTAACAGGGCCGGTGCAAGCAGTGCGGTAAGTATGGCGTAATGGCTGTTGATGTCGGGCTGCATTGCGGGTACCGTCGTGGAATTTGTTACAGTATAGATTAGACCGAGGAGTCCTCAATGCCTGATGTGAAAAGCCAGCGATTGATCTGGATTGATTGTGAAATGACTGGCTTGCAGCCGGAAAGCGATGCCTTGTTGGAAATTGCAGCGGTCATCACCGATGCCGACCTGAACATTCTGGCTCGAAGCCCGGAATTTGCCATACGGCATCCGTTGAGCACACTCGAGGCCATGGACGATTGGAACCGAAATACCCATGGCAAATCCGGTTTATGGCAGCGGGTGCTGGATAGCACAATGGATACGGCGCAGGCCGAAGCCCATATGTTGGCATTTCTGGCGGAATGGGTGGATGCCAATACCTCGCCGATGTGCGGCAACTCGATCTGCCAGGACCGACGGTTTCTGGCACGCCTGATGCCGCGTTTGGAAGGGTATTTCCATTACCGCAATTTGGACGTATCGACCCTTAAAGAGCTGTGTCGCCGTTGGAACACGCCGTTGTTGGACGGCTTCAGAAAAAACGGTGCACACACGGCCTTGGCCGACATCGAGGAATCGGTGGCCGAGTTGCGTTACTACCGGCAATTTATGGGGCCGTTGGCGGGCACAGCACCGAATATATAGGGGCGCAGCAAGCAGCGCCCCTGCAATATCAATGCGGTATTGATGCCTTCAATTTCGCAAGGCGAAGCCAGGTATCGACCACCGTATCCGGATTCAGGGAAACCGATTCGATGCCTTCCTGCAACAGCCAGTCGGCGAGATCCGGGTGATCCGAGGGCCCTTGGCCACAGATTCCCACATATTTGCCTCGGGCGCGCGCAGCTTTGATGGCCATCGACAGCAGCTTTTTCACTGCCGCGTTGCGCTCATCGAACAGATGCGCCACCACCGCCGAATCGCGGTCAAGACCCAAGGTCAGCTGGGTTAAATCGTTCGAGCCAATGGAAAAGCCGTCGAAAATGTCGAGGAATTCATCGGCCAGAAGGGCATTCGAGGGCAACTCGCACATCATGATGACCTTCAAGCCATTTTCGCCGCGTTTAAGGCCATTCTTTTCCAGAATTTCAATGACTTTACGGCCTTCATCGAGCGTTCGGACGAACGGAATCATGATCCAGCAGTTCTCCAGCCCCATGGTTTCGCGGACTTTTTTCACGGCTTGGCATTCCAAAGCGAAGCAATCGCTGAAACTTGGGTCAATGTATCGCGAGGCCCCACGGAATCCGATCATCGGGTTTTCTTCGTGCGGCTCATACTGACTGCCGGCAATGAGGTTGGCGTATTCGTTGGATTTGAAATCCGAGAGCCGCACGATGACCGTTTCCGGTGCAAAAGCAGCCGTGAGGGTGGCAATACCTTCGGCCAAACGATCGACATAAAACGATACCGGATCAGCGTATCCGGCCATTAGCGGCCGAATCTGGGCCTTGATCACTTCAGGTTGATTGTCAAAATCGAGCAGGGCTTTCGGATGCACGCCGATCTGGCGGGCGATGATGAATTCCAAGCGGGCAAGCCCGATGCCTTGATGCGGCAATTGCGCAAAATCGAAGGCGCGCTCCGGATTGCCCACGTTCATCATGATTTTCAAAGGCGCCGGCGGCATATTGCCAAGGTCTGTGGTGATGCACTCGAAAGGAACCAGGCCATCGTAGATGAACCCGGTATCGCCTTCAGCGCAACTGACGGTGACGTCCATGCCATCGGTGATTTTATCCATGGCATCGCCACAGCCGACCACGGCCGGCACACCCAGTTCACGGGCAATGATGGCGGCATGGCAGGTACGGCCGCCACGGTTGGTGACAATGGCTGAAGCACGCTTCATGATCGGCTCCCAATCCGGATCGGTCATGTCGGCCACAAGCACATCACCGGCGGCAAGCTTATCCATTTCAGCAATGCTGCGGATGACGCGTGCTTTGCCCGAGCCGATTTTATGGCCGATGGAACGGCCCTCGACCACCACGGGGCTTTTGCCATTCAGCAGGTAGCGTTCAATCTGGGTGACTTTGCCCCGGGATTTCACGGTTTCAGGTCGTGCCTGCACGATATACAGCTTTCCGGTGTGGCCGTCTTTGGCCCATTCAATGTCCATCGGGCGTTGGTAGTGTTTCTCAATGACCAAGGCTTGACGTGCCAGCTCTTCTACATCGGCATCGGTAATGGAAAAGCGGTTGCGTAATTCATCCGGGGTGTCTTCATTTTTCACGCGCTCGCCGGGGGCTTCGGAATACACCATGCGAATGGCTTTGCTGCCGATGGTGCGGCGTAGGATGGCCGGCTTAGCTTGCAGAAGGGTAGGCTTATAGACGTAGAACTCATCGGGGTTGACCGCGCCTTGGACCACGTTCTCACCCAGACCGTAGCTGGAGGTGATGAATACCACATCGCGGAATCCGGATTCGGTGTCCAGCGTGAATAATACGCCAGAGGCGCCGATATCAGAACGGACCATCAACTGCACGCCGGCAGAGAGGAAAACGTCTTCGTGTTTGAATCCGTGGTGTACACGGTAGGCAATGGCACGATCGTTGTACAGGGAAGCGAACACTTCCTTGGTCTTGGCTACCACGTCGTCGACACCGACCACATTCAGGAAGGTTTCCTGCTGGCCGGCAAAGCTGGCATCGGGCAGGTCTTCGGCAGTGGCCGACGAGCGCACAGCTACCGCGATATCCTGTGATCCCGCGCGCTGGCAAAGCTCGGCATAGGCCTCGCGGATAGCGGCATCCAGACTGGGTTGCAAGGGTGCATCCATGACCCATTGGCGGATTTCACGGCCTACCTGCATCAGGGTGTCCACATCGTCCACGTCAAGGCCGGCAAGGCGGTCGAAGATGCGTTGGCTGAGATTGTTGAACTCGATGAATTCGGCAAAAGCATCGGCTGTGGTGGCAAAGCCGCCGGGTACGGAAACGCCCAGTTGACCCAAATGGCCAATCATTTCTCCCAAAGAGGAGTTTTTTCCGCCCACTTGCGCCAAATCGCTCAGCCTCAGCTGATCCAACCACAGAACATGCTTGCCCAAAATCGCGCTCCCGATGCGTCGTATCAGGGCATTATTATAGCCGATTGCAAACGTATGCACTTTGGTTTTCCCTTGGCGTGTGTTTCAGGCACAATGCATTAACAGCCAAGGAGTTAGCATGCGTCCAGTTTTCTATGTATCCGATGGTACCGGCATCACTACCGAAACCATCGGTCATACCGTTCTTGCCCAGTTCGAGGGCATTGAGTACCACGCCAAACGGTTTCCGTTCGTGGATACGCCTGAAAAGGCCGCACGTACTGCGGCATTGATTGATAACGCCCAAAAGCAAGCCGGTAAAAAGGCAGTGGTATTCACCAGTTTGGTTGATCCGGAAGCGGATACCGTTATTCGTGATACCGGCGCATTGGTGTTGGATGTACTGAAGCCGTTTACCCGTCCATTGGAAAGCGAGTTGGGCGCGCAGCGCAGTCTAACCATTGGCAAGGCGCATGCGTTGGTGGACTACAAAGCCTATGAAGAGCGTATTAACGCCACCAATTTCGCACTGACCCACGATGATGGCATGAATTACAACTACGGCAATGCCGATTTGATCCTGGTGGGTGTTTCACGTTCCGGAAAAACCCCGACCTGCCTGTATATGGCGTTGCATTACGGTGTTAAAGCCGCGAATTATCCCCTTACCGACGAGGACCTGGAGGGCGAGGGCCTGCCCAAGCGGCTGCAGCCGTTCCGCCAGAAATTGTTCGGCCTCACCATTGACCCCATTCGACTGCAGCAGATTCGCCAAGAGCGCAAACCGAACTCGCGTTATGCCACACTGGAGCAATGCCGAAAGGAGGTCAGTAGGGCGGAAGCGATGTTCCAGAGCATCCGATTGCCGCACCTTTCCACCACCAATACCTCGATTGAAGAAATCTCCAGCAAAATCATTTCACAACTCGATATATCCACCCACCATTATTGATCCCAGATGCGTCCAGCCAAGACTTCAACGCTATATAACACGCTCAATCGGTTCACTTGGTTGATGGATCTGTATGCAGACAACTACTTGCGTCTCTGCGATCTTGTGGAGCTGCAGGCTTTGCAGCCCGGCGTTTACTTCTCCGAGGGCGGTGACGGGCTGTTGCTACGCTTGGAAGTGTTGGAACGACACCGATTCACGTTGGAGTTCAAACTCAGCTACACGCTTCAAGATGAGCAGACCGGGGCGCTTGATCCTTCTGCCATGGTTCGGGTCTATACCGATTCCAGACAGTGTGAAGTGAGCCATTGCTATGTGGGTAGGCGTTGGCAGGATGTTCTAGGTATACGTCCCAGCCCAGCGCAGATGGTTTCCCACCGCTTACGAATGAACGGCTTTTTGAACAAGTGGCTGCTGTACCTGAAGCAGCAAAACCACACTGCTTCCACCTGGTTTCCCGAACAACGCGCCGTTGCCTTCATCGCCGATTAAGTTTATTTGCAGGCAATGCTTGACGCTAAATTAAAATCTCCCTATAATTTCCTCTCTCACAGCACGTGGGGCTATAGCTCAGCTGGGAGAGCGCTTGCATGGCATGCAAGAGGTCAACGGTTCGATCCCGTTTAGCTCCACCAATGTGTGACCCGTTTTATAGGCTGCTGTCCCCATCGTCTAGAGGCCTAGGACATTACCCTTTCACGGTAGCGACCGGGGTTCGAATCCCCGTGGGGACGCCACAAATAGAGAGCCCGCCGCAAGGCGGGTTTTTTATTGCCCTGTCAATCAGACATTTCGGCGCGGGCGGCTTTACTGGTCACCGTCAAGTCGGCGGTGACATTGCCCAGTGTGGCGAAGATATCCGGAATCATGTCTACTGCAACCAATAAGCCCATGGGTTCAACCGGTAGCCCGGCAGCTTGAACCACCGGCAGATTGGTGCCCATGAAAATGGCCGACCCAGGCAGCCCTACCGAACCAATGGATATGATGACCGACAGAGCAACGCAAATCGCCAGCGTGCCGGCCGATAAATCTATGCCGTAGGCCCAGGCAATGAACGACACCACACCCAGATACTGGATGGGGCTGGTAATCCGGAACAGAGACACCGCCAAGGGCAAAACCAGGCCGGTGACTTGGCTTGGGTAGCCCAGTTTCCCGGCACTCTCCACCATGGCCGGCAAAGTGGCAACTGACGATTGCGTGCTCATAGCCACTACCTGCGCCGGCAGTATGGCTTTGGCGTATCGCATTAACGGTTCGCCGTTACCGATGCGCGCAATGGCATAAAGAATGCCGGTAATGCTCAGATACAGAACGCACAGCATGCCTATGTAAATTCCCAATGCCTGAATAACGCTGGACCCAGCCTGAGCGCTGATCGGCAGGATAAGCGCAAACACGCCCAGAGGCCCCACCAACAGAATCCAATGCACCATCTGGATCATGGTGTCGGCAATACCCTGGAAGAAGGCCACAATCTGCTGACGGCGCTCGTTCTGAATCTGCGTCAATGCGAAGGCGAACAGCAGGGTGAAAGCGACCAAGGGCACGATGGCGCCCGCAGAAGCAGCAGCCAGCACATTGGTCGGAATGACGGTAGCGGTCCAATCCCCTGCCGGCGGTGGCAGGGCAGGAGCGCTGGCCGTTTTCAGAATGGCCATCAGTTCCGGATTGTGTGGCATGAAACTCAGTAAAAACGGGGCGGCAATGGCAGTGCCCAAGCCCGCAAGAAACAGCAATGTCAGTATCCACAGCATGGCGTGGCGAGCAATACGCCCCGATGTGGCTATATCATTGGCCTGATTGATACCCACGATCAACAGCGAGGCCACCAAAGGCACAATACTCATCTGCAGGGCATTCAGCCAGAGTCTGCCGATAGGCTGGGCGATGCCGGTGATGGCTGGAATGCTATCGGGGGCGAAGCGGCTCAGCAAGGTTCCGGTGAGCAGGCCAAAAATCAGGCCCAGGAATACACGTGTGGATGCGGACATGGTTAATTTTTCCAGAGAGGGAGATGCCAGGCTAGGCGAAGGCGTTGGTATTCGGTGC
>JAHEBG010000370.1 GCA_024642445.1 Gammaproteobacteria bacterium
GCACTCATGGGCGTTGCACCTGTTGAATTCGGGATTGCCATTGCCGTGTTGTAGCCAGAATACGCTCGAGATCCATGCCCTGCAGCTGGCGCTCTTTAAGCTTGCATTGACCGGCAATCCAGACGTCGCTGACCCATTGCCTTGATCCGGCATACACCAGCTGTGACACAGCCTCGTACATCGGTGTCGCTTCCGGCGAGGTCAGATCGAGGCAGATCAGATCCGCCTGTTTACCGGGTTCAAGCGAACCGATTTTCGATTCCAGACCCATGGCTTTGGCGCCTGCCAGTGTGGCTGAATGCAAGGCCGAAAACGCATTGAATGCGGTGGCATCGTTGGCCACAGCTTTCGCCAGTAGCGCTGCCGTTCGCATTTCATCAAACATATCCAGATCATTGTTGCTGGCACAGCCGTCGGTGCCAATAGCCACGTTCACGCCCGCCTGCAACAACGCATCAGCCGGGCAGAAACCCGAAGCCAGTTTCAGATTCGATTGCGGACAATGGATGACCGAAACGCCGCGCGCTGCGCATAAGGAGATTTCTTCAGGCGTCAACTGGGTCATATGCACGGCGGCCAGATGTTCATTCACCAGACCCAGACGATCAAGACGCGCCAGTGGCCGTTGCCCGTATTGCGCCAGCGAATCCGTGATTTCCTGCGCCGTTTCATGCACATGGCAATGCACCGGAATATCCAATTGCTCGGAATAACGGCGGATTTGCTCGAAACTGGCATCGCAGACCGTGTACGGCGCGTGCGGCGCCATGCTGAAACTCAGCAATGGATGGCTACGGTAGGCGTCGTGTACGGCAAGGCCTTTATCGAAATATTCGTCCTGGCTGGACGCCCAAGCAGACGGAAAATCGATGACCGGAATACTGACCGCAGCACGAAACCCGTATCGGGCGTAGGTATGCGCCTGCGCATCCGGGAAGAAATAGTTTTCATTGCAGCAGGTGGTACCGCCACGCAGCATTTCGGCAATGGCCAAGGCAATGCCGTCGCTTACGAAATCCGGTGCCATCACCGCGCGTTCGATTGGCCAGATGTGGCCGTTCAGCCATGGCATCAACGCCAGATCATCGGCAACGCCGCGCATCAGGCTCATCGGGTTATGGCAATGGGCATTGACCAGACCGGGCAACAACACGGCATTGGGTCGTTGCACATGATGTACCGGCGCATAATTTGCGCGCGCCTCGGCAATCGGCAAAATGGCGGTAATGCTATCGCCGGTGACTACCACGGCATGCTGTTCCAACACTTGACCTGCAGGCAGCACGGGTATTACCCATGCGGCCTCAATCAGCCAATCGCAGGACGTCCGGGCCTCGGTCATGGATTATTTGACGCGGCTGACGTATTCGCCGGAACGGGTATCGACTTTGATGATTTCATCCTGCGCCACGAACAAGGGCACCCGAACGGTAGCACCGGTTTCCAGTTTGGCCGGCTTGCCGCCGCCACCCGAGGTATCGCCGCGCACACCCGGATCGGTTTCGGTGATCTTCAGCTCGACGAAATTCGGCGGTTGCACGAAAATCGGAGAGCCGTTCCACAGGGTCACCACGCAGTCTTCTTCGCCTTTCAGCCATTTCCAGGCGTCGCCTACGGCGTTTTTATCGGCCTGAACCTGCTCGAAGGTTTCCTGCTGCATGAAGTGCCAGTATTCGCCATCGGCATACAGGAACTGCATGTCGGTATCCATGACATCCGCGGCTTCCAGACTGTCGGTGGCCTTCATGGTCATTTCCACCACGCGTCCGGACTTGATGCTGCGGTATTTCATGCGGGTGAATGCCTGGCCTTTGCCCGGCTTAACGTATTCGGTTTCGGTGATCACGCACGGGTCGTTATTCACCAGAATCTTCATGCCGGTCTTTACATCGTTCATGCCATAAGAGGCCATACATACACTCCTGAATTTACCGGGCTCGACGCACGGGGTACAATGGGGGGTTAATCGGGCCCTAAGGCCGTTCCAGCCCCCTATGATAACCGTCAAACCCCTTCCTTCTCAAATGCCGTCATGGCAACAGCTTTGGCGCGACAGCCTACGCGACCCGATGGAACTCCTGCAATTGCTCGGTTTGCAGGCCTTTTCCGG
>JAHEBG010000050.1 GCA_024642445.1 Gammaproteobacteria bacterium
CTCGTGGGATTTGGCCGCTGCCCGTAACGACGGTCAGTACGATTCCAAAGGCACCGGTTACCTGAACTTGTTCAACCTGAAAACCGCCTTGGGCGCTGGTGGCTTCGATCAAGCTTCCGGTGAATTCTATTGCGGTACTTCGTACGCCACCCGCATCCGCGGTTGTATGCCGTACAACATCTTCGGCGGCCCAACCTTGGGCTTGGGCACCAAAGTAGCAGGTTCCACCTTCAACGGTGCAGCCGGCTATGTAGGTCCTCGCGTCATCACTGCCGACGACGTGCAAAAAATGATCAACTACGTGGGCTACACCCAGGTTTCGACCGCGGGCAACACCACCTTGAACTACAGCGGTAACCTCACCGGCGACCTGTTCGAACTGCCAGCCGGCATGCTCAGCTTCGCCGTTGGTTTCGAATACCGTCAAGACCATGCCTTCAACCAGCCGGATGCTCTGGTAGCCGGTGGCGGTTCCTCGGATAACTTCCAAGAACCTACCGATGGCCAAACCGAAGTGACTGAATACTTCGCCGAAGTCACCATTCCTGTGCTGAAAGACATGTTCTTGGCCAAGGAATTGGAAGTTCGCGCTGCGGTCCGTAAGTCCGATTACTCGGCTCGCGGTCGCGTTGGTCTGAACATTGTAGACGCCGATCCAGGCGCACCTACCAACAGCATGTTCGGTCTGAAGTGGAAGCCAATCGACAACCTGATGTTCCGCGCTTCGTGGGGTGAAAACTTCCGCGCACCGTCGGCATTCGATCTGTACGGTGGCGGTAGCGAAGGCTTCCCATCGGTCAATGATCCTTGCCGTACCAATCCGGCCGGCACGGCGTTGTTGAATGCTGCCAATGCCGCTGCCTGTACGGCTGCCGGTTTGAACCCAGGTGGTATTGGTGTTCCACAAGCCAACACCCAGCTGCGTACTTTGGGCGGTGGCGATCCTACCCTGAAGCCTGAATTTGGTACCAACTTCACCTATGGCTTCGTATACAGCCCTGGCTTCCTGGAAGGTTTCGACCTGACTGTTGACGCCTGGAAACTGCAGTTGAACGACGCACAGGCTACCCTGGGCGCCGGTGAAATCATGAACCGTTGCTTGGGCACCGGTGGTTTCACACAAGATGTCAGCTTCTGCGCATCGGTCACCCGTACCGCAACCGGTGAAGTGGCTACTGTACGTACCGCCCGCCGTAACTTGGCTGGCCTGCGCGCTGCCGGTATCGATCTGGGTGCCGTGTACCGTTGGGATGCCGGCGATTGGGGTAACTTCCGTTTCGCCGTGGATACCAGCTGGGTTGATTACCTGGAATCCCGTGGTAACGTAACCGCTGCATACAACGATTCGGTTGGCAACTACAACGGTTCGCCAAACTTCGAATACCGTACGGTAGCTACCATTGATTGGAACAAAGGTGACTGGGGCGTCCGTTGGACCACCCGTTACATGTCCGATCAGCTCGAAGACTGGTGCTATGACACCAACGGCAATGGCTTCCTGGGCAGCGCCGGCGGTACCAAGTGCCGTGCAGACGGTTTCTCGCACACCGGTTCCTACGCCGTTCACGATCTGAACGTTTCGTGGGCCGCACCTTGGGATGCTCGCATCTCGGCCGGTGCCCGCAACCTGTTCGGCAAAGAGCCACCGGTTCTTTACAACAGCTTCGCGCACAGCTTCGACGCCTCGTATGACCTGCCAGGCGGTGCTTACTGGTACATGCAGTACCGTCAAGACTTCTGATAAGACGTCTTTGATGCAAGACCTGAACCGCCGGCGCAAGCCGGCGGTTTTTTGTTGTACGACAGAAAATAAAAACGGGCCCAAAGGCCCGTGGTATAGGAGCGTTGTAAAAGGCTACAGGTCGATTTCTACCCGCACATACGGCCGTACGCCATCGATGCGCTGATCGGTAATCGGCGAGGTGGGGTTGTTGTCGTCCAGCGAATTGCGGCCTTGGCTGAGCAGGCTTTCAGCACCTACCGAAACTTTGCCCTTCCAGGGCGTTTTCCAACTCACGCCGGCACCAATGGATTGAATATTGGAATCCTGCCCGGGAATCTTCACCACATTGCCCACCACTTCGCCGGAAAGCGATCGTTCGCGCTCGGGCAAGGCAAAAGTGCCGCTATCCCATTCGGTGGGTACGCCTTTGGGAAACTGGCTGGCGGGAATCAATTTGGCGCGGGTTAGGTTGCCGTTAATGGAAACCCAGCCGGTATTGGCTTTATCGGGCGAAAGCTTCAACGGTTTGGCACCCGCCGAATACGGCGTATCGAATTCGGTAGCCAATAAGCGACGCTGCTTGGGTTCTAGGCTTGAAAGGCTCAAATCCATAGGATTGCCTTTGCGTTGCAGCAGCGCCTTGGTTTCCAGATTGGGGCTATTGATGGCCGGATAGCGCGTGGACTTCTTTCCAATCTGACAACTGTCGAGCAGTGACAATTGGTTGAAGCTATTTTGCTGTCCGGCACAGAAAATGGCCAAAGAGCCGTCAGCCGTAAAATTCCCAAGGGTCTTTTGTGTAGGTAGCGCTTGATTTTTTTTGGGCGCCTGTACCCAGGCACGGCCTTGAACGTTTTGCTCGTTTTCCAGCACCAACAGCGCTTCAATCTGCCCGCTGTGCACGTTCCATACCGGTATAACGGTGGGCGTGGTGTTGGGCTTCAGCAATTTCCGTGTGGAATCCTGGGCATGCGCAACCTGACCGCTGAAAAGCGCGGCTAAGGTTAAAGCGAGCAAGTTGGGCTTCATGGCCATCAGTGTAGACCTCTGAAGCTTAGAGTGCAAAACCTGAGCAAAGTTCGTGCAAAAGAGCTTATTGCAGTCGATCGCTGCCGGGCGCTACGGCATTAGGCCAAAACAAGGCCAAGGCCTGTGTATCGGTAAACACATAGCCCTGCCCGCAGAAATCGCAATGCACGGTGATTTCCGGATTTTCGGCCAGCGTCTCCACAATTTCCGCTTGGCCCAGGCTGATCAAGGCATTTTCCACGCGCTCGCGGGAACACGAGCAGGCGAAATCCAAGGGTCGGCTTTCCAGTACATGCACATATTCTTCGTGAAACAGGCGGTAAAGGATTTCTTCTGCGTCCAGATCGAACAGTTCGCCGGCTTCCAGGGTTTCGAATAAGGCTTGAGCGCGTTGCCAATCATCATCGCTGTTGGCTTGTTCGGGCAATTGCTGAATCAACATGCCGGCCAGACGTTGCCCTTGTTTGAAAAATACCATGCGCGTGGCCAGCTGTTCGGACTGCATGAAATACTGCTCGAAAGCAGCACTGAGGGTGTTTGCCTGCAACGCCACAATGCCTTGGTAGCGCTGCGGATCCTGATGGCCCGGGCGATTTTTTTCAATGGTAATAGCCAGCATGGCCTTTTCACCGAAATCGTCCAATGTAATGTCCGGTGCAACCTCGTCGTCGAAATGGGCGATGGCGCGCAGGGTGCCCTCGGTCGTGCATTCGGCGAACAGTCGGCGGATAGCCGATTCGCCGCGCAGTTGTATAGAAAGACGCCCGTTGAATTTCAACGCTGCCGTGAACAGGGCCGCCGCTACCGTACATTGCGCCAGGTATTCGGCAACCACCGGCGGGTAACTGGCGCGTTCTATGATGGCCTGCCAGGTCTGATCCAGATGCACAAGCACGCCGCGGACATTGGCGCGCTCAAGCAGAAACCGGGTCAGGTGGTCGTGGTTGTTTGGCATGGTAATGCTCTTCGGGTCGGTGAATTTCGATACACTAGAGCAGTATTTTACGCCACATTGCGGAGCGGGTTTTGGTTAAGCGCACTCAACGCCGGAAATGGCTCATACGGGTACTGTTCTGGTTGCCACTGGCGTTCGTGCTATTAACTGCCGGGCAGGTGCTGGTCTTGAAATGGGTTAATCCGGTGGCTACCGGTTTCATGTTCAACCGGCAGTTGTCGGCATGGCAGGAAAAAGACTGGCACTACCGTACGGATTATCGTTGGCAGCCTATGGAGCAGATTTCAACACGCTTGCCGCTGGCGGTTGTTGCCGCAGAAGACCAACGTTTTCCCTTGCATAACGGGTTTGATTTGGCTGCAATAGAAAAAGCCTACCAGCACAATCAACGGGGCAAGAAGGTCCGCGGTGCCAGCACCATCAGCCAGCAGCTGGCCAAGAACCTTTTTTTATGGAGCGGCAGAAGCTTCGTGCGCAAAGGGCTTGAGGCTTGGTACACGGTTTTGATTGAAACGTTTTGGTCGAAACGACGCATTCTGGAAGTGTATGTCAACGTGGTTGAGTTTGGAGACGGCATTTACGGTGCCGAGGCTGCGGCGCATCGTTTCTTCGGGGTATCGGCCAAACAGCTTACGTCTGCACAATCGGCCCGTTTGGCGGCGGTATTGCCCAGTCCGCGCCGTTACAACGCCGCTAAGCCTGGCCCGTATGTGCAACGCCGAAGCCGCAATATAGAACGACAGATGCGCAATTTGGGCGGCCCCGCCTATTTGCAAGCCTGCTGCGCACCCTAGATTTGTGATGGCCGGGATTCGGCAGTACACTGGAAAGAGCAACAAAGGAGGGCATCATGAACACTGTCGCTACACTGCTTTCGAATAAAGCCGCTGGCATACATGCTTTGCCGGCATCGGCAACCGTGCTGGAGGCCATCCGCTTGATGGCAGATCAGCAGATAGGCTCGGTTCTGGTCATGGATGGCAAACAACTCAGCGGTATTTTCACCGAGCGTGATTATGCCCGCAAGGTGGTATTGCTTGGGCGGGCCTCGATGAATACGCCGATTTCAGAAATCATGAGTTCACCGGTGAAGACCGTGCAACGCGAAGATACCGTCAATCACTGTATGACCTTGATGACGCAATCACGCATTCGGCACCTGCCGGTAGTCAATGATGGCGAAGTGATTGGACTGCTGTCCATCGGCGATCTGGTGAAAGCGGTCATCGAGCAACAGGCCCGCGAAATTGACGAGCTGCAGCGCTATATTGCAGGCTGAGCCGGTTTAAAGCACCAACAAACTGATAGCCACGAAATGGCTGGCGCTACCGGCCAATACGAAGCCGTGCCATATGGCGTGGTTGTGCCGTATGCGGTCACGCAGATAAAACACCGTGCCGAAGCTATAGAACAAGCCGCCAATTCCCAGCCAGACCAGTTCGGCCGTGCCCACGTGGCGTAACATCGGGCCTGCTGCAAACACCACCAGCCAGCCCATGCCAAGATAAATCAAAGTCGAGGCCAACTCGAATCGGCCGGTAAAAAACAGTTTGAATACGATACCGGCAGCCGCCAAGGCCCAGACCGTGCCGAACAAAAGCCAACCGCCGTCATCACGCAGGGCTATCAGCGCAAACGGGGTGTAACTGCCAGCGATCAAGACATAAATCATGCAGTGATCGAGCACTTTCAGTCGGTTTTTGGTTTTAGGTTCGTGAATGCCGTGGTAGAACGTGGAGGCGGTGTACAAACCAATGAGCGACAGCGAAAAAACTATGGCACTGGTCAGCTGCCAGCTATTGCCGTACAGCGATGCCAAGGTGATGAGAGTCACGCCGCCCAGAAGGCTCAGCAAAGCACCCAGACCATGAGTCAGGGTGTTCCAAAATTCGGGATGACGTGATTCAGGCAGCATGCTTCATCCTAGGCGTATGCGTTGGAGCAAATACTCAATCTATAGCCACAGTATGCGCGTGTTCGCGGGTGGCGAGAAACTCGATATCCGGCCAGCGCTCCTCGATAAGCTGCAGGTTGACCCGTGTCGGTGCAATGTACACCAGTTCGCCGGCGGCATCGATGGCCAGATTCTGCGCGGCCTTTTCCCGGAATTCCTCCAGTTTTGCCGCGGATTTGCAGCGCACCCAACGCGTGGTGCTGATCGATATCGGCTCGAACGTGGCATCTACCGAGTATTCGTCTTTCAAGCGATAGGCCACCACATCGAACTGCAGGGTGCCTACCGCACCAAGAATCAGGTCATTCGACATCAGGGGCCGGAAGAACTGGGTGGCGCCTTCTTCAGAGAGTTGTGCCAGACCCTTTTGCAGCTGTTTGAGCTTCAATGGGTCACGCAGTCGCGCGCGCCGGAACAATTCCGGGGCGAAATTGGGAATGCCGGTGAAACTGAGCGCTTCGCCGTCGGTAAAGGTATCGCCGATGGAAATGGTGCCGTGGTTGTGTAGTCCAATGACATCGCCGGGGTACGCGGTTTCCACATGTTCACGGTCGGAAGCCATGAAAGTTAGCGCATTGGCCAATTTGGTCTCTTTACCGGTGCGCACATGAAAGGCCTTCATGCCGGCATCGAACCGACCCGAGCAAACGCGCAGGAACGCCACACGGTCACGGTGTTGCGGATCCATATTGGCCTGAATTTTGAACACGAAGCCGGAAAACCGTTCTTCCTGCGGAGAAACTTCGCGAACCGTGGTGGCGCGCGGTTTCGGCGCCGGCGCATGCGCCACGAAGAAATCAAGCAACAATTGAACACCGAAGTTGTTGACCGCCGAGCCGAAAAATACCGGTGTCTGCTGGCCGGCAAGGTATTTCTGCAGATCGAATGGATGTGCCGCGCCTTCCACCAGTTCCAGTTCATCACGCAGTTCCTGCAGCATCGGGGCGCCAATCTGCTTCAAAAGCGCGGGATCTTCAATGCTGGGATAGATGGTGGAATCCTGGCGGGTAAAGTTTCGCCCCGGTTCGAACAGATGCACTTCGCCCGACAGTAGATGCACCACGCCTTTGAGACGTTTTCCCATGCCAATCGGCCAGATGACCGGTGCGCACTGAATGCCCAGTACCGATTCGACTTCGTCGAGCAGCTCAATGGGCGAGCGCCCTTCGCGGTCCAGTTTGTTGATAAAGGTCATGATAGGGGTGTCGCGCAGGCGACACACTTCCATCAGCTTGATGGTGCGCTCTTCCACGCCCTTGGCGCAGTCAATGACCATCAGGGCCGAATCGACAGCCGTCAGCACGCGATAGGTATCTTCCGAAAAGTCGGCGTGGCCCGGCGTATCCAACAGATTGACAATGCAATCGTCGTACGGGAACTGCATGACCGAAGAGGTGACCGAGATGCCGCGTTCCTTCTCCAGTGCCATCCAGTCGGAGGTGGCATGGCGTGCCGCTTTGCGTGACTTGACCGAGCCGGCCATTTGAATGGCGCCGCCGAACAACAGCAGTTTTTCCGTTAGCGTGGTTTTGCCGGCATCGGGGTGCGAGACGATGGCAAAAGTCCGGCGTCGGGCCGTTTGTTGTGCGTGTTCGGATTTCATAGCAGTACCGCGAAATAATGGACGGCATTATACCATTCCCGGATAGAGCTTCCGTGGGTTACGGCTGAATGATGACGCTCTTGTCGGGCTTCTGCATGCTGAACGGAATAGACTGCAGTTGCAGCCCGCCATTGATCTGAACGGCAAAATGCAGGTGTGGCCCATGGCTGTACCCGCTATTGCCGCTTTGCCCGATGACATGGCCCTGCGCCACCCATTGGCCGGGTGTGACAGTGACGCTGTCCTGCATCAAATGCCCATAAACCGACATGCTGCCGTCTTCATGCAATAGACGCACCAAATTGGCATTATCCAGGTCGGAGCTCCGTGAGCTGCCCTTGT
>JAHEBG010000371.1 GCA_024642445.1 Gammaproteobacteria bacterium
CAGTGCGCCGCCGGCCATCGAGGCCCTGCAGTCGAGCGCCAAGCCCGGTGAGGGCCGGGTGTTGAAAAATATTTCTGAAATCCGTCGTCACTTCCACCGCAATGAAGACCCGGTGTATTTCATCTCGGCTACCAACTTCAATCTGCTCGGCTTGGATGAGTGGTGCAAGAACTTCAAATACATCTGTTACATGGATTGCTACGATGGCCGCCACCCGAACGTGTTCTGCCCGTCCGAGCAGCCGCATGCCGAGTTTCAGTCGATCGAAGACATCAACAACTACTTGCTGCAGCACAAAGAAGTGATCGACTACATCAAGCGCCGCGGTGGCAAGCCGAAGTTCGTATTCCTGATGTTCAATGCCGAAACCGAGCGTCTGGCGCTGGAATTGGGCGCTGAAGTCTGGTTCCCGAAATCTTCGCTGCGTAACAAGTGCGACAACAAAATTGAAACCGTACGTATCGGCAACAAAGCCGGTGTGCCTTCGGTTCCGAATACCTTGGCCCGCGTGGAAAGCTACGACCATCTGCAGGCCATTTGTTCAAAAGCCGGTCTGGGCAGCGATCTGGTATTGCAATCGGCCTTTGGCGATTCCGGGCATACCACCTTCTTCATCAAGAACAAAGAAGATTTCCTGCGTCATGCCCACGACATCGTCGGTCACGGCGAAATCAAAATCATGAAGCGCATTGATTGCCGCGGCTCGGCCATTGAGGCCTGCGCCACCAGCCAGGGCACCATCGTCGGCCCGCTGATGACTGAGTTGGTTGGCTTCAAGGATCTGACGCCGTACCGCGGCGGTTGGTGCGGCAATGAAATTCTGTCCACCGCATTCCCGGCCAAAGTCCGCGAAAAAGCCCGTGACCTCACCTTCAAATTCGGTGAACAGTTGCGCAAGGAAGGCTACCGCGGCTATTTCGAACTGGATTTTCTGATTGACCGCAAAACCGGCGATATCTGGTTGGGTGAATTGAACCCGCGTATCACCGGTGCATCCTCGATGACCAACCACGCTGCCTTCGCCCACGCCGATGCGCCCTTGTTCCTGTTCCATCTGCTCGAATTTTCCAAGAAGAAATTCAGACTGGATGTGGATGAACTGAATGCCCGTTGGGCCGATCCGTCGATGATCGACAGCTGGTCGCAGATGGTGATCAAGCACACCGAAGATACCGTGGACATCGCCACCCATGTACCGCAGACCGGCATATACAAAATGCTGGCCGATGGTCGTGTGGTTTTCGACCGCTTCGATTATCACCGTCGTGCCGTGGAGAGCGAAAACGAAGCGTTCTTCCTGCGCATTCTGAAGCCCGGGGATTACCGTTACGAAGGTGCCGATATCGGCATTCTGGTTACCCGTGGGCGCTCGATGACCCCGAATTTCCAGATGAACGAGCGCGCAAAACTGTGGATTCACGGCATCAAGCAAGGCGTGATGGCAACGCCGCTGCCGATGGAAGAAGCCGGCCCGGTGGTGGTTGAGCCCGCCTTCAAGGTCATGTAATGCAATTGCACGTGCACGCAGCGAGTTGACACGCTAGGATATTTCCATGGAAATGATATGGCGTGCCGTCAGTGAAGCGCAGCCCGGCCCGAAATGGTCCGGGCTGTTTGCCGAATACTGGCCGGCATACAAGGCGTGGTGGGCAAGTGAGGGCGAGTGGGCCAGACCCACCTACCGCGATTGTCTGCAAGCGCTGAAATTGCATATGCCGGAATTGCTGCCGTTGTACGAGGCCCTGTGTGATCTGTCCGGTGGTTCTGATCAGGCCGCGCGTTTTTTGAGTTTTTACTGCCCGCCGCCGTATCTGTCGGGCTGTTCGCAGGCGGTATGGCCTGGCGCCGAGCCGGTGTTGGTGCGCAATTACGATTACAACCCTTCGGCTTTCGATTGCCTGACACTGCATACGCAATGGCAGGGCCGAACCGTGATGGGCACCAGCGACGGACTCTGGGGTCTGGTGGATGGCGTCAACGATGCCGGCTTGGCGGTGTCACTGACCTTCGGTGGCCGCAGGGATGTGGGCGTGGGTTTCGGCGTGCCGTTGATACTGCGTTACATCCTGCAGACCTGCGATACCACCGAACAGGCGGCCGCT
>JAHEBG010000051.1 GCA_024642445.1 Gammaproteobacteria bacterium
TCACCGATTCGGTTCGCGAAGTACGCAAAGGCGATCGTGTGGCACCGGCAGCCGGTAGCGACTACGACCCATACTACTACCCGTCGGCGGCGCCACAACCCGGCAGCGATGTCCGCGTCATGGCAGTCCGTGATGGTCTGGTGGCCGGCGGTCGCAGCATTATTGCCATTCCGCTGGGCAGCAAACAAGGCGTTAAAAACGGCAACACCTATTCGGTATGGCGCCCGGGTGATCTGATGGCGGACAACGTCGGCCATCGTCATGCCGCGCCAGCCAACGTCAACCGCATCACCCTGCCGCAAGAGCGTGTAGGCGAAGTGATGGTGTTCCGTACGTTTGATGATGTCAGTTACGGTATTGTCATGAACAATGCCAAGCCGATCATGCCTGGCTACTATCTGAAAAGTCCTGACGCAAATTAAAGCATTTCCGATATTCGGCACCTTCGGGTGCCGATATTGTTAGAGGCATGCACGATCATGCCCTTGCCAGTTTCCAACTCCTGTTCAGCACTGCCCGCAGCGGGCAAGTCCGCGATGCGCTCAGCCATTACCGGAATCCGAGTGCCGCGTGGCAGGCGCTATGCCACAATCAGCGCAGCCTAGGCCATAGTCTCAAGGATAAACAGCGCTTGATTGAGCGCGGCCTGGATTGGCTGCAGCAACCGGGTTGCGCGCTTTTGGGTTGGCATCAGGACAGCTATCCGGCCGCGTTGCGCAATGTGCCTTCACCGCCACCCTTTCTGTTCGTCAAAGGTCGGCAGGAATTGTTATGGGCCCCGCAAGTGGCCATAGTCGGCACGCGTACGCCCAGTGCCGCCGGCGCTGAAACCGCATACTGCTTCGCCCGGTGTTTGGCAGAATCGGGATATACCGTAACCAGCGGCTTGGCCAGCGGCATTGATACAGCCGCTCATGAAGGCGCCCTGCAACTCGGCACTACCGTTGCCGCACTGGCCACCGGACCGGATCTGGTGTTTCCCCCATCAAATGATGCGCTATACGAACAAATATGTGCGCAAGGCGTAATACTTACCGAACACCCGCCCGGTGTCCCGGCTCTGCGTAGCCATTTTCCTGCACGCAATCGTCTGATTGCCGGCCTCAGCCAAGGAACCGTAGTAATCGAGGCCGCCATGCGCTCCGGTGCCTTGATAACGGCGCGCTTGGCTGCCGAGTTGGGAAAAGAGGTGATGGCGGTTCCAGGCTCCATCCACAATCCGATGGCTTCAGGCTGTCATCAGCTGATCCGCGAAGGTGCACACTTGGTTGCCATGGCCGAAGAAGTAGCGCAAATTCTTGCGCTCAGCAGCCATAACCCACCGTTAGCACCTAAACCGTTTGCGCACTCTGAGGTGAAACACGCAAAGTCTCCGCCCCAGCCTGAAGAGCTGAACAGCGCACAACAGCAGGTATGGCAGGCACTTGGCCACGATTCTGTGGCCATCGACACGATTTGCCTGCGTACAGGATTGACAGCGGCGGATATCTCGTCCATTTTGATAGGCATGGAGTTGACCGGATGGGTTGAAAACCATGCCGGTCGCTACCATAGAGGCGTATATGGCACCGCATCAGCGAGAGGGTAATGAAAGAATCGATACTGAACGTTTTACTCTATCTCTTCGAGCACTACATTTACGACCAGCCTGATTTGGTCCAAGACCCCGACACCCTCCAAAACAATCTTATTCAAGCCGGATTTTCGCCTACAGAGGTCAGCAAAGCCTTTGTCTGGCTGGAAACTCTGGCGCAAGATCGGCCGCAGGGCAGCATCCCTAAACTCAAAGGACCAATGCGGCTTTTCAGTGCGGCGGAGCAGGAACGCTTCGACCCGAACGCGTGCGGCTTTCTTATGTTTCTTGAACACAACGGCGTCATTTCAGCCGAGCAACGCGAACTGGTCATCGATCGCGCCATGGCTTTAGACCAAGACGAAATCGAGCTCGACGATTTAAAGTGGGTGGTGTTGATGGTTTTGTTCAATCAACCCGGCTCGGAAGCCGCTTTTGCCTGGATGGAAAGCCAGATTTTCGCAGACGATCCCGAACCCGTGCACTGACCCCAAAACCCGCGGCACTTGACAGCCCCCCCTGCTGTAGTGCCTTAATAAAAAAGAACCGGCCCGCCTCGTGCGGGCTTCGGCTTCTATTGATACTGGATTCTCGGAGCGTTTCATGGCAAAAAATTTACTGATTGTTGAATCGCCGGCCAAGGCCAAAACGATCAATAAATACCTCGGCAAGGACTTCTTGGTTCTGGCCTCCTACGGCCATGTCCGCGATCTGCCCGGCAAAGATGGCGCGGTCAATGTCGATGATGGCTTTGCCATGCGCTATGAGGTCCAGGAGAAAAACCAGAAGTATGTCGATGCCATCGTCAAGGCCGCCAAGGACGCCGATGCCATCTACCTTGCGTCCGATCCGGATCGCGAAGGAGAAGCCATCGCTTGGCACATCGGCGAAATCCTGCTGGAAAAAAATTTACTGAAAAATAAAGCGCTGCACCGGGTGGTATTCACGGAAATCACGCCGAAAGCCATTGCCCATGCCGTTGAACATCCGCGCGGCATTGCCAACAATCTGGTGGATGCCTATCAGGCACGGCGCGCGCTGGACCATCTGGTCGGTTTCAACCTGTCGCCGATTCTGTGGCGGAAAATCAAGAACGGGCTTTCAGCAGGCCGTGTGCAATCACCGGCGCTACGCCTGATCTGCGAACGCGAAGACGAAATCGAGGCCTTCATCAGCCGGGAGCATTGGTCGTTCACTGCACAACTGCAGGAAAAAGGACAGCGCTTCAGTGCCCGCTGCGTGAAACTGGACGGCGAAAAATTCGAACAATTCCGTGTCACCAACGGCAAAGATGCGGAAGCTGCATTGGCGCGTCTGAAGGCTGCTGCCGGTGCGGCACTGAAAGTGGCCGAAGTGGTCCGCAAGGAACGCAAGCGTCGGCCATCGCCGCCGTTCATCACCTCTACCTTGCAACAGGAAGCCGCGCGCAAATTGGGATTCACCACCAAGAAAACCATGCAGGTAGCACAGAAACTGTATGAAGGCGTTGCCATCGGCGAAGAGGGCACCGTCGGCCTGATCAGCTATATGCGTACCGACTCCACCAGTTTGTCGGCGGAAGCGTTAGCGCAGCTGCGCGATGTGATCAGCCAGGAGTACGGCAAACACAATCTGCCGGCCGAGCCGAACGTGTACAAATCGAAATCCAAGAATGCCCAGGAAGCCCATGAAGCGATCCGCCCGACGTTTGCAATGCGGACTCCGGCAAAGATTGGGAAATACCTGAGCGACGACGAACGCCGCCTGTACGAACTGATCTGGAAGCGGGCCGTGGCCTGTCAAATGATTCATGCCACGCTCAACACGGTCAGCGTGGAATTCGCCGCCGGCGCCCAGCACGGCTTCCGTGCCACCGGCACCACCGTGGTCGACCCGGGGTTCCTGCTGGTATATGAAGAAGGCAAGGACCAGAAGGACAGCGACGATGACGACGCCAATACCCAGCTGCCACCACTTACCGAAGGCAGCAACGTGCCGCTGGAAGATATCCTGAGCGAGCAGCATTTCACCAAGCCGCCGCCGCGCTACACCGAAGCCAGCCTGGTCAAGACCCTGGAAGAATTCGGTATAGGCCGGCCCTCCACGTATTCCAGCATCATCCAGACCCTGATATACAAAGCCTACGCGCTGCTGGAAAGCCGCGCCTTCAGGCCAACCGATGTTGGTCGACTGGTCAATCGCTTCCTGACTGCACACTTCGAACATTACGTGGATTACGACTTCACTGCCAAACTCGAAGACGAACTCGATTCCGTTGCACGCGGCGAAGAGCCGTGGACGGTTTTGATGGAAAAATTCTGGAAAGAATTCAAAGCCACGCTCGATGAAAAATCCGACGAAGTGAACCGCTCGGAAGGTACCGGACAACGCGATTTGGGCGTTGATCCGGTTTCAGGTAAACCGGTTTCGGTGCGTATGGGCAAGTACGGTGCCTTTGCCCAGATCGGCAGCAAAGACGATGAAGACAAGCCGAAGTTCGCCTCACTGCGCCCGGAACAAAGCATCTTTACTCTGGAGCTTCCGGCGGCATTGAAGCTGTTTGAATTGCCGAAAAACTTGGGCGACCTCGAAGAAAAATCGGTCATGGTGGCCATTGGCCAATTCGGCCCGTATGTGAAGCACGGCGATACCTTTGCTTCCATTCCAAAAGAAATTGACCCATATGAAATAGAACTGGCCAAAGCCGTTGAATTGATTCATGGCCGTCGTGAATACTTAGCCAACCGTTTCATCAAGACCTTCGACGGTACTGATATCCAGATATTGAATGGTCGCTTCGGCCCGTACATTACCGACGGCGCGTTCAATGCCAAAATTCCGAAAGACCGCGAGCCGGCTTCGCTAACCCAGGATGAATGCGAAGCGCTGTTGGCCGAAGGAAAACCGGTTCGTAAATTCGGCCGGGCTGCCAAAAAAGTCACCAAGAAAGCCGCTGCAAAAAAATCGCCGGCAGTGAAAAAGGCTGCACCGAAGAAAGCGGCTGCCAAAAAAGCGGTCAAGAAGGTTTCGAAGAAAAAGCCTGCCGCTAAAAGGGCGGGCAAGAAAACCGCAAAGAAAGCCGCTAAAAAATCAGCGAAGAAAACGGCGAAATAACTCCCTTGAACAGCACTTCAAAAAGGCGGCGCTGGCCGCCTTTGTCGTTATCGATGGTACTAGAAATTTGTTGAAGGTGGCAAAGCCGTGCACTCCAGCTTGATGCCGAAAAAATCAACCGAAACCTTGCCTTGGTGCTCCCAAAAACTGATGCCGGTTCGTCCGTATCTTGCCCCGCTGGCGGCATTTTGCGGAAAAATAATGGTCTGATCAGAGCCCAATGTAATCACTGCCGGCGTATTGTCGTAGGCATTGTAATAGGCCATGGCGAGCGGCTTGCTGTCGTCATTGCAGGTGAATTCAACCGGCGTGGCCGCCACTGCGCCGGGACTGTTGATCTGCAGTTCGGCGATACGCGTCATGTAGGCTTCGGCGATACAGGTTTTCTTGTCATCGGCCTTCCAGCAGTCGTCACGGCCTTTGACCCAGCCGCGTTGTGTGGCAGCTAAATCATCGGAGGCTTCGGGATTGGCCAACGCCGCGGCATAAAGTTCTGCCAGTCGGTTGTCGTGCGCTGCCAACGAATAATCCGAGCACACCAGTTTCTCGGCTTCGCTTTCTGCCTTACTGCACTCAAATGACGGCGTAACCGGGCCTGTCGGCGGTGGTACGGCGGCTGGTGCTCCGGTTTCGGTAGCAGCAGTTTCCGCCGATGCAATAGGTGCAGGAGCATCCGGCTTATTGCACGCGACAAGTACTAATGTAATAGCAACCAACAAAGATGAAGTTTTCATGGCGTCATAGGAAAAATAATACTAATGGGCAGTTTACGCCGACAGGACGGCAAGTCAAACAACGGGATTTCCTGTAAATTAATCGCTTACCCTTGCGGAGTTCGCCATGAAAGTCAAAGCCGCCGTTGCCTATGAGGCCGGCAAGCCCTTAGTGATTGAATCGGTCGATTTAGAAGGCCCGAAGGCCGGCGAAGTGCTGGTGGAACTGAAAGCCACCGGCATCTGCCACACCGATTACTACACGCTCTCCGGCGCTGACCCGGAAGGCATTTTCCCGGCCATTCTTGGCCATGAAGGCGCCGGAATCGTGGTGGATGTGGGGCCGGGGGTAACCGGCCTGAAAAAAGGCGATCATGTAATACCGCTGTACACGCCGGAATGCCGTCAATGCGAATATTGTCTGAGTCAAAAAACCAATCTGTGCCAAGCCATCCGCAGCACACAAGGCCAAGGCCTGATGCCGGACGGCAGCTCGCGCTTTTCCATCGGCGGCAAAAAATTGCACCACTACATGGGCACCTCCACCTTCGCACAATACACCGTGGTGCCGGAAATCGCTTTGGCGAAAATTCGCGAAGACGCGCCGTTCGATAAAGTGTGCTACATCGGCTGCGGCGTTACTACCGGAATCGGCGCGGTGATTTACACTGCGAAAGTAGAGCCGGGCGCACGCGTGGTGGTATTCGGTTTAGGCGGCATTGGCCTGAACGTGATTCAAGGTGCGCGCATGGCAGGCGCCGCGCAAATTATCGGTGTTGATATTAATCCGGCGCGTAAAGACATCGCCACAAAATTCGGCATGACAGACTTCGTTAATCCAAACGAGGTCGACGGTGATTTAGTGGCGTACCTGGTCTCGCTCACCAAAGGCGGTGCCGATTATTCCTTTGAATGCATTGGCAATACCACGGTTATGCGGCAGGCGCTGGAATGCTGCCATAAAGGCTGGGGCACCAGCGTTATCATTGGCGTGGCGGCAGCTGGGCAAGAAATTTCTACACGGCCATTTCAATTGGTCACCGGCCGCAACTGGCGCGGCTCGGCATTTGGCGGCGCGCGCGGGCGCACCGACGTACCGAAAATTGTGGATTGGTATATGGAGGGCAAAATCAACATCGATGATTTAATCACCCATACCATGCCACTAGAGAATATCAATGAAGGTTTTGAGCTTATGCACCGCGGCGAATCGATCCGCGGCGTGGTGATTTACTAAGATGAGCTTGCCGGCGCTGGAAGTACTGAGTGAGAAACGCTGTTTCGGCGGCGTACAAGGTTTCTACCGCTACCCATCGAAGGCCTGTGGCATGCCGATGCGCTTCGGGGTGTTCCGCCCGGATCGGAAAGGCCATGTACCGGCGCTGCTGTTTCTGGCCGGCCTGACCTGCACCGAAGAAACCTTCGCCATCAAAGCAGGCGCTCAGCGCCTGGCAGCCGAACTGGGCTTGGCACTGGTCACGCCCGACACAAGCCCACGCGAAACCGGCATTGAAGGCGCAACCGGCGATTGGGAATTTGGCGAAGGCGCCGGCTTCTGGCTAGATGCCACCGAAGCCCCGTATGCCGGCCGCTTCGCAATGGAAAGTGCGGTAACCCGTGAGCTGCCAATGTTGTTGGATGCGCACTTTAAAATTGACGTGGCTCGAATGGGAATAAGCGGGCATTCTATGGGAGGGCACGGTGCCCTCACCTTGGCCCTAAGCCATCCTGGCCTGTATCGCTCGCTGTCGGCGTTTGCGCCGATTGTGGCGCCCTTGCAGGTACCGTGGGGTAAAAAGGCCTTCACTCGGTATCTGGGCGAAGATCGCAGCGTATGGCGAAAGCACGATGCCACGGCACTCGTTCAAGACGGCGCTCACTTCAATGGCTCGATATTGATTGATCAAGGTATCGACGATACGTTCCTCGAAGAGCAACTGCGTTCCGAGCTTTTTCAAGCGGCCTGCGACGCCGCCAACCAGCCGCTACAATTGCGCCTGCAGCCCGGCTACGATCACAGTTATTGGTTCATCCAGACATTCATTGAAGATCATTTAAGGCATCATGCCGTGGCGTTATTGCCGGCCTAGAAACCGTATTGCAAAAACCCGCCATCCACCGCAATGCATTCACCGGTAATGTAACTGGCCGCCGGCAAGCAGAAAAACGCGACGGCCGCGGCCACTTCTTCGGGTTCGCCGATACGCT
>JAHEBG010000372.1 GCA_024642445.1 Gammaproteobacteria bacterium
CTATGACTCAGGAAATTCTTGTTAAATAAGCCTTTCTTGCGTAGCATGGAATCATGAACTCGCCGCTGACGCCACCGCTCGATTTGGACATGCCGTGTCCGGACCCTTGTCCGGAAGTGGTGGAGCAGTTGCTGAAAAAAGCCGGTTATCTGCCGGAAGAGATGTTGGCAAAAATTCGCCGCGCTTACGAACTGGGCGCATTGGCACATCAGGGCCAGATTCGCAATTCCGGCGAGCCCTACATCACGCATCCTTTGGCTGTTGCCGAAATTTTGGCGGAACAACGCATGGACGGTGAAGCGCTGTGTGCAGCCATCCTGCACGATGCTTTGGAAGATACCGCCTTGCCACGCAATTTCATTGCCGACACGTTTGGTGAAAGCGTGGCGGAAATGGTTGAGGGCGTTACCAAGCTCGATAAAATCCAATTCAACAACCGCCAAGAAGCCGATGCCGAAAGCTTTCGGAAAATGATGCTGGCGATGTCCCGGGACATCCGGGTCATTCTGATCAAGCTCGCCGACCGTTTGCACAATATGCGTACGCTGGAATCCAAAAGTGTCGAATCGCGGCGGCGTATTGCCCGCGAAACCTTGGAAATCTATGCGCCGATCGCACAGCGCCTCGGTATCAATGTCATCAAGGGCGAGCTGCAGGATCTGGGCTTTCAGGCTTTGTATCCTTTGCGGCATCAGGTCATCGTCAAATCCCTTGCCAATCAACCGGTGCTCCGGCGCGAAGCCATGGCCACCATCGAGGCGCGTTTGGCACAATGCATTGCTGTGGAAAACATTCCGTTCCGGCTGGTATCGCGGGTAAAAGGGCCGTGGAGTGTTTACAGCAAAATGCGCGATGAACACAAAAAATTCAGCGAAGTCATGGATGTGTTCGGCTTTCGCATCGTGGTCAAGAAAACCATGCAGTGCTATCACGCACTGGGCGCGGTACATGCCCTGATGAAACCGCTGGACGGGCGATTCCGTGATTTCATCGCCATACCCAAAGCCAACGGCTACCAGAGCCTGCATACGCTGCTGTTCAGCTCGCTTGGTTCTCCGGTAGAAGTACAGATCCGCACGGAGGACATGGATCTGGTGGCCGAACGTGGCATTGCCGCCCATTGGTTGTACAAGAATCAGGGTGCCGCCAGCAACAGCGCACAGGCGCGTGCGCAGACCTGGGTCAATGGCCTTATCAACAGCGATGAATTCGAATTGCCGTCGCTGGAGTTTCTTGAAAACGTCAAGATCGACTTGTTCCCGGACGAGGTGTATATCTTCACGCCAAAGGGTGAGATTCTTGCGCTTCCTAAAAACGCCACTCCCCTGGATTTTGCCTATGCCGTGCATACCGATGTCGGCAACCATACCGTGGCCGCCCGTGTAGACAAACGCCTTGTGCCTATTCGCAGCAAACTGCTGAGCGGACAGACCGTTGAAATCATCACTGCACCCTCGGCCAATCCCAGCCCGCAATGGCTGGAGTTTGTAGTAACTTCCAAAGCCCGCACATCCATTCGGCATTTCCTGAAGCGCATCGAACACGAAGACGCGGTCAACCTGGGGCACCGCATGCTCGACCGCGCTTTGGAGTTTCTGGAAACCTCGCTCGATAACGTGGCGCCTGCACAGCTCCAGGCCTTTCTTACCGAAAACCGATACGCTCGGCTGGAAGTGCTGTTGGCTGATATCGCGTTGGGTAACCGCATGCCCGATCAGGTGGCACGCGCGTTGCAGCCGAATCAAAGCTCGTTGTTGGTCACGGGTACGCCGGCCACGCCATCGTATCCTGAAGTCATCAAAATCAACGGCAGCGAACGCGGCGTGCTTACCTTTGCCAGCTGCTGCAACCCTATACCCGGTGATGACATCATGGGCTATTTGACCGCCGGTAAAGGGGTGGTGGTGCATCGCCTGGAATGCCCGAACGTCATCGATTACCGCAAGCATCCTGAGCGTTGGGTGCAGATGGCGTGGGATCGTAAAGTCGAAGGCGATTACCGTGTTGATCTTCGTTTTGAAACCGAAAATAAACCCGGCGCTTTGGCCAAAGTTGCCGCCGCCGTTGCCGAATGCAATGCCAATGTCGATTCCGTGCA
>JAHEBG010000373.1 GCA_024642445.1 Gammaproteobacteria bacterium
TGCTAGCGTAGATTCGGCATTTGACATGACAGGTATTCAGGGCGGGGATAGACAATCCTCACACGTTGCCGCGCCACCGGCAAATGACGAAAGTAATGCATGCACGGCGTTAAGCCTACTTTTTCTGAAACAGCGCCTGGAGTACGCCCTGTGTTTCGTCTGAGTACCAAGCTTGCACGAAGCCGTCGAGCTGAGATTCGTCGAAGGCCGCCAACGCCTGGTGGATATCCGCGCGTGCAATGCGGCGTGTGGCGCTTTGCGCCTGCTGTGGTAATGCCACCATGGATTCAAGCCATGAAACGGCACCGGCGGTGACTTCTGCCGCAGGCATCAATGCATCGATCAGGCCGATGTCATACGCCTGCTGGGATTCAATCATGGCGCCTGCCACCAACAGGCGCTCGGCTTTGTGATGGCCAACCACGCGACGCATCAGGTATTGGATGGCTTCCGGTACGGCCAAAGCCACTTGGGTTTCATTCAAGCCAATTCGGAAAGGGCCCTCGGCCATCACCCGGTAATCGCAGCACAGGGCCAGCACGCAGCCACCGGCCGGGTTATGCCCGGCAATGGCGGCAGCCACGGGCACTTTGGCATTTGCCAATGCACGCGCGGCATCGAAGAATCGCGACCAGCAGGCCTTGAGCTCCTGTGTACTGCATTGCAGAAGATAGGGCACATCCAGCCCGCCTGAAAAGACTTTGCTGCCACCGCTAAGCACAATGCCATGTGCGCCTTCGGTTTGTACCTGTTCTATTGCTTTGACCAACGCATCGAGTAACTCGAAGTTGAGTGCGTTGACCGGAGGCCGTGCCAGTTTGATTTCCCAGATGTTGCCGTGTGCAATGCGTTCAATCATAGATACCTCGAGAGGGAATTAGGGCGTGGCAAACAAAGCAGAGATGTAGTCGGGCAGTGCTGTGGTCTGGCCACTACGGTCGACCCAGACCATTACGGTATAGCCTTCGGCATATACCGTTGCGCTGTCGTCGCTGGCATGAATGCGATGGCCCAGTGTAGCGCTCTTGCTGCCGCGTTTGTCGGCGAACAGGGAAACCGTAATGCGTTCCGGCCAGACAATGGGTTTACGGAAATCGACATGGATGGCCGCTACGATCGGTGCACTTTGCAGTGCCTGCCAATCATCGTGCATGCTGTTGAACCACTTCACCCGGGTTTCTTCCACATAGCTCAGGTATTGGGCATTGTTGACATGCCCCAGAGCGTCCATTTCACGCCAACGCACGTCCATCGAATAACTGAAAATCGGAGTATTGCTCATGATTTCACCTTCAACAAGGGTGCAAGGAAACGCCCGGTATGCGATTGTTGCATGCCGGCCAATTGTTCCGGCGTGCCTTCGGCGATGATCTGGCCGCCGCGGTAGCCGCCTTCTGGGCCAAGGTCTACCACCCAGTCCGCGGTTTTAATCACATCCAGATTGTGTTCAATGACCACAACGGTGTTGCCGTCGTCACGCAGTTTATGCAGGATGCCCAGCAAATGCTCGATATCGTGGAAGTGCAGGCCGGTGGTGGGTTCATCAAGAATATACAGTGTTCGCCCGGTGTCCCTGCGTGAAAGCTCCTTGGAAAGTTTTACGCGTTGCGCTTCGCCGCCGGAAAGCGTGGTGGCGGATTGACCAAGCTTGATGTAGCTGAGCCCGACATCCATCAGAGTTTCTAACTTGCGCGCAAGTGTCGGCACCGGCTTGAACAGAACCAAGGCATCTTCTACGGTCATGTCGAGCACGTCGTGAATGGAGTGGCCTTTGTAAAGGATGTCCAGAGTTTCCCGATTGTAGCGCTTGCCATGGCAGACATCACAGGGTACGTAGACATCGGGAAGGAAATGCATTTCCACTTTGATCAGGCCATCGCCCTGACAGGCTTCACAGCGACCGCCACGCACATTGAAACTGAATCGTCCGGGGGAATAGCCGCGCGCCCTTGCTTCGGGAACCTGCGCGAACAACTCGCGCAGCGGTGTGAACAGGCCGGTGTAGGTGGCCGGGTTCGAGCGCGGCGTGCGCCCGATGGGTGACTGGTCGATATCGACCACCTTGTCGAACAGTTCGATGCCGTCCACGCTG
>JAHEBG010000052.1 GCA_024642445.1 Gammaproteobacteria bacterium
GGGCAGCGTTTTGGCGTGCTTTCTGGATCGCCAGGCCTTGAAAGTGTGCAATTGCCTATAGGCCCGCAACAGCTGTGCAGCAGCTTTGACGAAGCACTGTTATCGTTGGAACTCGATATGCGCCACAGTTTGCAGGTGTGCTACCTGTTCGAACAATTCGTACTCAACGATTACGCGCAACTGCTGGAGGCGTGTAACGGTTATCTGGTAGCGCAGAATGTATTGCCGAATCTTACCTATGTGCCGTTCCGCAATCCCGAGCTTAGGCACCGTGCCTCGCCAATGGCACTAAATATGCGCGGCGGGCGCTCGCCTGATGCAGTGACTGAAGAGTTGCCAGGCATCACTACATTGAATGCCGCCAACGATGAGAACGCACTTAGCGGTGAATCACTGGTAGAAAATTTCGATAAATTGCAGCAGCTGATGGGCCGTAGACGGAATCTTCTGAATAAATTGAATGCGTATGCCGATGAATATCTGGATCACTCGTTAAATTCAGGCTCAAAAGGCGTCGTTCCCGTGGATGCCGAAGCACTGGATAACGTACTGATCGATTTCCAGTCACAACTGCGCGAACGTTCCGACAATGCCAACCGCAGCGTCCAGCATATCAAGCATGACTTGCTGGCACAGCTGCACAACCTGTCGAGCGATGAGCAGTCATTACGCCTTGCGCCGGAGGACAATGACGCCATCGACTTGATCGGCCTTTTGATGGATCAAATGCTGAAGGATGTTAATCCGTCCAGCGCCGGATCACTGCTGCTGCACCAGATACAACTGCCGCTAATACGGTTGGTACTGCAGGATAAGACGTTTTTCAGCAACCGTACTCACCCGGCCCGGAAGTTGCTCGATATTGTGGCCGATGCTGGATTCAATTGGCTGGATCAACCGGATACCGAAGACCAGCTCCAGGATCGCATCAACGGCATACTTTCCCAGACATTGCTGAATGCCACCATAGATGGCCCCAATTTAGTAAAGGCCTATGACGATACCCAGCATCTGTTGCAAGCCATTGTCGATAAGGCCGGCAGCATCGAGCGCAGGCAGATCGAAGCCGCCAAAGGCAAAGAGCGCCTCAAGGCCGCGCGTCTGCGCGCCGAAAACACCCTAAGGGAGCTGATGTCGGAGCAATCGCTTGACGATCAGACCGCAAAACTTCTGGCGAAGTCCTGGGCCGATGTTCTAACCCTAACCGAATTACGTAGCGGTAATGAATCAGAACAATGGCAGAACAAGAAATCTCTGGTTGAAAAAATAATTGCGTTACAAAGCACGTCTGAAGGCGCTGAAAAAATCATACCTGACGCTGAATTGCACAGCAGTGTTGCCGACTCCCTTGCCATGGTGGGATTTCATGCACAGGAAGCGCAAACGGCGACCGACCGCTTGTTGGGTCTCAATACCGATAACAGCCTGATATCGGCCATGGATTTGGCCGAGAAAATGCCCATCGGCGGAAACGCGGAGGACACTGAACTGGAAACGCCAGAGTTGAGCCCGGAACAGCAGCTACTTCTGCAAGAAATCCTTGCGCTACCAACCGGCGCCTGGTTCGAGATGATAATTCCAGGAAGTGCACAGCCGGTTCGTCGCAAGCTCGCATGGATGAGTCAGATTACCCAAACCGTCTTGTTCGTGAACCAGCGTGGTTATAAGACTTCAGAGCTTACCCTCAACGCCTTGGCTGTGGAGATTTCCGAAGGCCGAGCCAGACGTGAGCCAGAACATCGCCGATCGCTGTTTGAACGCGCTTTTGTCAGCGTCATGAACTCACTTCGTGGCCTGATGCCTTCGAAGCAAGGAGGCCCCGATGTCTGAGGAAATCCGCCGCAAACGCAGACGTCGTCCGGAGCAGCCAATCAAGGTGGTCGACAGCATGACGCAAACAGTGATCGGCAAAGTGTCCGATCTGTCGGAAACTGGCATGATGATCGTAGCTTCGGCACCGGTGCGGCAGGATGCCCTGTATCAATGCGAATTGCAGTTTGCCACTTCGTATGCCATGGGCGCACCCATCTCAGTGGGCTGTCATGAGCTGTGGAATGAAACCAGTCCTTTGGACGGCATCAGTATCGTCGGGTTTCGCTTCATTGACATTTCCCGGGCAGATCGTAGACGCATCGCCGACTGGGTAAACGCCACCGGCAGCCGTTACGCCTAAATCTTTGACACTCCGTACTTTAATTCTTCCACAATCTATACCACGAGCGATTCTCATGAACACTTTTTCAGAACATCTGGCGTATGTCACCCGAACTGCCGATTCGGCATTGGAAAAATGCGGCTTCGACCATTTGGTCATCGCTTCCGGCATCGAAAAACTACGCTTTCTGGATGATATGCCCTACCCGTTCAAGGTGAATCCTCAATTCAAATACTGGGCGCCCTTGATTTATAACCCTAACAGTTGGGTTGCCTACACACCGGGTAAAAAACCGGTGATGGTGTACTTCCAGCCGGACGATTACTGGCACGTGCCGCCCAGTGCGCCGCAGGGCGATTGGGTGGAGCATTTCGATATCCGCATCATACGTGATGCCGACGAAGCCAGAGAGAACCTGCCTGACCCTGCCCATTCGGCCATCATTGGTGAAAGCGATGCCGCATTGGACGGCGTGGTTCCAAACAACCCTGCTGATCTGTTGGCGTACCTGCACTACCACCGTGCCTTCAAGACCCCCTATGAACTGGCATTGATGCGCAAAGCACAGGCCAAAGCGGTACGTGGCCATCGTGCCGCTGAAGCGGCATTCCGTGCCCACGGTTCGGAAGCGCAGATCAATGCTGCCTTTCTGGCCGGTGCCGGGCATACCGACAGTGATGTGCCATACAACAACATCGTAGCCTTGAATGAAAACGGGGCCACCTTGCATTACCAATACAAAAGTTTCAATAAGCCCACGCATCACCGCTCATTGCTGATCGATGCCGGCGCCGAATACCATGGCTATGCCGCCGATATTACCCGCACCCACGGTAACGGTTTCGAGCGCTTCGAACAGCTGATTGCCGCCGTTGACGACGAGCAGCAGGCCCTGTGCGCCCAGGTCAAATCCGGCATGGATTACCGTGATTTGCACCTGCAATGTCACCTGCGTCTGGGCGGCGTATTGAAGTCCTTGGGCATAGTTGATATGGATCCGGGCTCGATGCTGGAAAAAGGTCTGACTTCGGTATTTTTCCCGCACGGTCTTGGCCATCCCATCGGTCTGCAAGTGCACGATGTGGCAGGCTTCAGTGATGAGGCCGGGCAACTGATTCCAAGGCCGAACGGCCATCCATTTCTGCGCATGACCCGCACTCTGGAACCCGGCATGGTGGTCACCATCGAACCCGGCCTGTATTTCATCCCTAGCCTTCTGGCTGAACTGAAAACCCGCCCGGAAGCAAAAGCCGTGAACTGGGGCGCTGTGGAACAGCTGACGCCTTACGGCGGCGTACGCATTGAAGACGAAGTGCACTGCACCGAAGACGAACCAGAAAACATCAGCCGCGATGCCTTCGCGGCACTTTGAACACTGAACCATGGGGATGGTCAACATGCTGCGTGCTCTGCTTGCCGTATTCCTGCTCGGCCTATGTCCGGCGCTTGATGCCAAAACACAGCCGCTCCAAGAAGTGCTGGACGGTGGCCAAGGTGCGGTACTGTTCCAGCTCAGCAATGACTTTCCGGCGGTCTTCCCCAGCGCCTTGATCCCGCAGATCTCGGTGACGCCTGCCGGATCCGACGGCAAGACCATGTTCTTTCTCGAGGGCAGCAGCAACGGCTTCCGGACCACGCGTTCGTACCTGGGGTCATTGCCGCCGGGGCGCTACCGTTTTGTGGATTTCCAGGCGGTGGACTGCAAGGTCCTCTGTGCGGATCCGGCTTTGCCCGCGCCAACGGATATGCCTGAATTTGAAATCAGCGCCGGCCGCGTCCGCTATCTTGGCACCATCGCGTTGGCGAGGGTTTCAGCCAGCGCCACTACCAATCCTGCCGCCTTCCGCAATTATTGGAGCTGGAATCACACGCCAGGTATGGCCGAAGCAAAACACATGCTCGGCGTCTATCCGGATCTCTCCGCATTCTCGGTTCGCATGGACAGCGGCTGGGCCGGAAATGAGGGCCCAACTGCGGAAATGAACCGCATCCAAATGAAGGCCCGCAGCTACGGCATGCTGGGCGCGACCGACTACGGCGAAGATGGCTTCTATTTCAGCTCGCACAACGGCATGATCAAACGCTACAAACGCGGTGGCGCTCTCGAATTTCTGCATACCGGGCATGACCTGATGGTTACCTCGGTGCGGGAGTTGCGCGACGGAAAAGTGTTCGTCACCGGCGAGGCCGGAATGCTGCGCTATTCCGCAGATAACGGGATGACATGGGTCGACCGCGGCGAGGGGTTGCCTTTCGGCCTAAGCACCAATGCCGTAGTCATCGGCGAGGACGAGGTGGCGTTTACCCTTCAGAAAAACGAGGCCGTGTCGCTCTACCGCGGCAAGGCTTCCGGCGGGGAGTGGCAGAAAATCGGCGATTACCCGTTGGTGTTCGCGACCTGGACCGGTCTGCCCGGCGCGCAACCGGAACTGTTCCACCACAATGGCACGCTGGTGCTGACCCTGCCGAGCCGTAAAATCGCGGTGATTGATCTGGCCACGGGTACAAGCACCTTGCGCGATCTGCCCGGCAGCATCGCCACAGCCAAATTGTCCGCCGACGGCGTGCTGCGCTGCACCTGCGCCAAGAGCATCGCCACCAGCCCCTATGAGAGCCGCGACTACGGACAAACCTGGACACCCGCCGCATTCAACCGGTTTCTCGGGCTGCCGGAATTCCACGATGCACAAAACGGATTCAGCTATCAGAGCGCGCCGTTTTCCGCCAAGAAATCCGGGCTGTCATTCACCCGCGACGGCGGCAAGAGCTGGGAGTTCACCCATCACCCCGACCTGAGTCGGAGCTGGTGGCAACCCGCCTACTCGCGCAATGGCAAGGTGCTGATGCTTTACACCATCAGCTTCTTCGGGCAAACGGCGTTGCAGATCGTGAAGACCAGCGTGGACGGCGGCAAAACCTGGCAACCACTCAGTGGGCCGGTTCTTTGGCCGAATGCACCGGCATCCGCACAGCCAACCGCATATCCGCCGAGCCCTGTACCGAAGTCTGTTGAATTGTCTCCGCCGCCCCCATCGCCCGCTCAGCCGCCGCGGCTTTAAACCTCAGGAGCTGCAACTGAGCATTGAACAGCCCGCCCGATGCATCGATTCCGGCGGGCATTTCTTTATCCAGCGGGCATCGTCGGTTGCGTCGGCATAGGGCGATTTCAGACGTGTAAATATGTCCTGCAAGGGGCTGAAATCACCGCGCTCGGCGGCTTCAATCACATCCTGAACCAGATGGTTGCGCAGAATGAACACCGGATTGGCGGCACGCATGGAGGTTGCGCGTGCCGGTAACGGATGGGCGGCCAGCAGTGCTTGGTACTGCGCCAGCCATTCCTGCAAAAGCAATACATCCAGGCTTTCTGCATAACTGCATTGCAGCAGCGCCGCTGAACTTTCGGGTGCAGCAAAATCGCTTTGAGTCGAGGCTAATCTCGTCAGTGCATCGAAGAACAGGTTGAAGTCCATCGCCAGTGCTTCAAGCATCTGCAGCAATTGCGGTGCAAACGCCGGATGCGATGACAACGCATCACAGGGCAATCCCAGTTTGGCCGCCAACAAGCGCTGCCAATGCGCATGAAATTCGCGATTGTAGGCGTTTAAACTGGCCTGCAACGGTTCCACATCGTTGATCAACGGGTACAGAGCATTGCCCAAGCGGGATAGATTCCATTGCGCAACAGCCGGCTGATTGCCGTAGCTGTAGCGACGGCCCTCGGCATCGGTGGTGTTCGGGGTCCATTGTGGATCGTATTTTTCCAGCCACCCGTATGGGCCGTAATCGATGGTTTCCGACAGCAGTGACATATTGTCGGTGTTCATCACGCCGTGCACGAAACCCACCGACATCCAGTGCGCCATCAATTCCGCCGTCTTACGGCAGATGCCATCGAACATTTGTGCCACCACGTCCGGCTGGCTGCCGTCAATATCAGGAAAGTGCTGCGCCAATGCATAATCGACCAACTGTTTTAACACGTCGAAATCATTGCGTGCGGCAGGCAATTCAAAATGCCCGAAACGCAGGAAGCTATTCGACACACGGCACACCACGGCGCAAGACTCGGCGCGGGGGTTTCCGTCATAGAACATATCGCGCACAACCGTGCTATTGGAGGTTACTAACGAAAGCGCACGGGTGGTGGCGATGCCTAAATGATGCATGGCCTCGCTGCACAGGAATTCTCGGATACTGGAACGCAGTACCGCCCTGCCGTCGGAATTTCGCGAAAACGCGGTGCGGCCAGCCCCTTTCAATTGCAAAGTGTAGCCGTCAATTTCACCCAGATTGATGGCGCGGCCATCACCCAATTGCCCGGCCCAATGCCCGAATTGATGACCCCCATAACACGTGGCATACGGCCTGGAGCCTTCGGCCACGGCATTGCCGGACAGCACCGAAAGCCAATGCAACGCATCGTCAGGAGCATGCTGAAGCCCCAGCAATGCTGCCGTTTCATCCGACCACAACAGCAATTGCGGCTCAACTACGGGCTCGGGCGTAATCAAGGAATACACCGCGCCGACCACGCTGCGGCTGTTACGCGCATCGCTGGAATCGGCCGGCAAGGCTTGAATGAAACGGTCGTTGAAACTCAGAGGCACGGGCGTCGTTCTCGCGGAAATTCGAGCTTGCAGGGTAACAGTGCGCCGGTGAAGGCTCAATAGACGCTTGATTTTACTGTGTGCGCTGTACGATTGCTTTCGGAAGCGCTGCAAATTTGCTACGCTGTGTGCTTCATTTACTTATAAAAACAAGCATTTGCTTGCCCTCGCATGGATAAAAGCTTCGATCCCGGACAATTCGAAACCCGTTGGTATTCCCATTGGGAAGCCACCGGTTGTTTTAGCCCTTCCGGCCAGGGCCCAGCGTATACCATCATGTTGCCGCCGCCGAATGTCACCGGCACCCTGCACATGGGTCATGCCTTTCAACATACGCTGCAAGATGCGCTGATCCGTTACCACCGCATGCGCGGCTTTGACACCCTATGGCAGATGGGCACCGATCATGCCGGTATTGCCACGGAGATGGTGGTCAACCGCAATCTGGCATTGGCAGGCAACGGCGAATCCCGGGATTCTCTGGGCCGCGATGCCTTCATTGAAAAAGTCTGGGAATGGAAGCAGCAATCCGGTGACACCATCTCGCGGCAAATGCGGCGCATGGGCACCTCGGGGGATTGGGCCCGTGAACGCTTTACCATGGATGACGGCCTGTCCGAAGCGGTGATCGAAACCTTCGTTCGTTTGCATGCGGAAGGCCTGATCTACCGTGGCCAGCGCTTGGTGAATTGGGATCCGGTATTGAAAACCGCCATTTCCGATCTGGAAGTGGTGTCCGAGGAAGAAAACGGCTTTCTGTGGTCGATTGCCTACCCATTAGCCGATGGCA
>JAHEBG010000374.1 GCA_024642445.1 Gammaproteobacteria bacterium
AGGTTTGCTTCGCCAGCGTTGAAAGACGCTTCGGCATCTGTTTCCGTGACTATTTCTCAGATGCCATAATCGAACTGCGGGCACTGGTCGACGACGGTCTGTTAACCGTTGATGACGAAGGTCTGCAGGTATTGCCGAATGGCCATCTGCTGTTGCGTGTCATCGCCTCGCGCTTCGATGCCTATTTGTCGAAACCCTCGAGCCCGGGCCTATTGCAACTCAAAGCGCAGTAAGCCACCCAAGCCATGACGCGTATGCGAAAATAGCCTGAAGCCACGGGTCATGCGCATGCCAGAAAATACCAGCCAACAAACCATCCAAGAAGGCGTAGCCGTTCTGCGCAACGGTGCGTTGTTGGTGATACCCACCGAAACCGTGTACGGCTTGGCTGCCGATGCCGGCAATGATGCCGCAGTCCAGAAAATCTTCCGTTTGAAAGGCCGCCCTGCCGATCATCCTTTGATTGTACATATCGCCGATGCCACGAAAATAACGGACTGGGCCATTGATGTGCCCGATATCGCGTATCGATTGGCTGAACAGTTCTGGCCCGGTCCGTTGACCTTGATTTTGAAAAAACACCCTCGGGTATCTACTGCCGTAACCGGCGGCCAAGATACCATTGGCTTACGCTGCCCCGACAACCCGCTGACTCTGGCCTTGCTGCGGGCATTTGGCGGCGGTGTGGCGGCGCCTTCGGCCAACCGTTTCGGACGGATATCGCCGACGAGTGCCGAGCACGTACGTGCCGAATTCGGCCAAAATACGCCGCCCGTACTGGACGGCGGTCCTTGTACTTTAGGCATTGAAAGCACCATTGTGGATTTAAGCCGTATGCCCCCAAGGGTATTGCGGCCAGGGACTATCCGGTTAGAGCGCTTGAAAGCGCTGATGCCAGACTTACTGGCAACCGCCGATGCCACAAGCCCTCGGGTATCGGGCGCGTTGGAAGCACACTATGCACCAGTGACTCCCATCCAACTCTGCTCTAGAACGCAATTGCAAACCGCTGCACCCGACAATGTGGTGGTATTGGCTTTGGAAACCCTGCCCGCCGGTGTCCGCGGCATTGCCTTGCCCGCTGATGCAGACGCCTATGCGCACGGGCTGTATTCGGCATTGCGCCAATTGGATGACATGAATGCCCAAGCCATTTGGCTGGAGTCATTACCTGTCAACGAGGATTGGGCGGGCGTTGCCGACCGCATCCGTCGCGCGGTAACAGGTTCGAATCCGGGAATTTCCTCATGCTGATTTCAGAACAGAAATCCTTCATTTTCGTGCATGTGCAGAAAACTGCCGGCACCAGCCTCACCGATATACTGCAGCCTCATGCACTGAACCCATCAGACACGCGCTGGCATCGGCTGGCATCGGATTTCGGTCTCATCCGAGATTGGCGGAAACGGTATTTTCGAAAGCACGCACCGTTGCGGCTGGCCGAGTCCCGCCTGCCTAACGAATTTTACCGGCAGTGCTATAAATTCGCCTTTGTACGCAACCCCTGGGATCGCTTGGCCTCTTGGTACCGCTACGTGCAGAACACCCCGTCGCACCGCGAACATAAACTGGGTCAAGACTTCGAAACATTCGCCTTGGCCTTTATTGCCAAGCCACGGCGCTCGCAATGGGAGATGCTGGTGAATCGCACCGGAAAACCCGGATTGGATTTCATCGGGCGCTTCGAGAACCTACAGCAAGATATCCGGCATCTGTGCAATCACCTCGAGATCTCGATGCCGCCGCTTCCACACCATAATCTTTCACAAAAGCAGGATTTCCGTAGCTACTACTCGGATGCCTTGGCCGAAGCCGTGCAGCTGGCATGGCAGAAGGAAATCAATCATTTCAACTACCGATTCGATCGATAAAAAAGCCCGCATTTGAGCGGGCTTTTTTCTGGACTGCCAAGTAATTACTTGGCGTTCATCAAGGCAACGGTCATATCGAGCATGCGGTTGGAAAAGCCCCACTCGTTGTCGTACCAAGAACAGACTTTCACGAAGGTACCGCCGGTCACTTTGGTCAGGGTATCGTCGAAAACCGAGCTGTGCGGATTGTGGTTGAAGTCGATGGAAACCA
>JAHEBG010000375.1 GCA_024642445.1 Gammaproteobacteria bacterium
TTCCAAATTCGTGCACTACGGCCCGCGTGTAGCTATTCTCAATAATCTTGAATTCGACCACGCCGACATTTTCCCGGACTTGGCCGCCATCCAGCGCCAGTTCCATCACTTGGTTCGTATTGTTCCGGGGCAGGGCCGGCTCATTGTCAACGGTGAAGACAAGGCCTTGGCGGAAGTTCTGGCCATGGGCTGTTGGACACCCGTTGAACGCTTTGCCATTGATGCAGATGCCGATTGGCAAGCGCAGCTGGTGCAGGCCGATGGCTCAGAATTCATATTGAAATACCAGGGCCGTGCGCTTGGCACGGTGCGCTGGACTTTGCTTGGCCGTCACAACGTCATGAATGCTTTAGCTGCATTCGCAGCCTGTCACGCGGTTGGCGTCGACGTGACCACGATCATTTCGGCAATGGCTGACTTCGTCAGCGTCAAACGCCGCATGGAAGTCATCGGGTCGGCAAATGGCATTAGCGTTTATGACGATTTTGCCCACCATCCCACCGCCATCCGCACCACCTTGGAAGGTCTGCGCGCCAAAGTGGGCAATGCCCGGATAGTGGTGGCGATGGAGCCGCGCTCCAACTCCATGCGTCTAGGGGCACATTCGGCACAGATCGCGCCGTCATTGGATGCTGCAGATGCCGTGGTTTTTTTACACCGTCCGGAACTGCCCTGGGACGCGGAGGCGGTGGTAAATGCCTTGCGCGGTGAAGGCCATAAAGTGGCGAGTGTGGATGCGTTGATCAGCACACTGAAGTCCCTTGCCCAAGACGGCGATCATATCGTGTTCATGTCGAACGGCGGCTTTGAAGATGCGCCACGACGCTGTTTGGCCGCATTGCAATCCTAAATCCTTTCTCAGGTTCCATTGGAGGCACCATGTCGTTACAGGGCAAAACCCTTTTCATTACCGGTGCCTCGCGTGGCATAGGCTTGGCTATCGCCAAGAAAGCCGGCAGTCTCGGCGCCAACGTGGTCATCGCTGCCAAATCGGCGGTACCCAATCCGAAACTGCCAGGCACCATTTTCACTGCTGCTGCCGAGGTGGAATCAGCTGGTGGTAAAGCATTGGCCATTGCCTGCGATATCCGCGACGATGCCAATGTCGAGGCAGCCATGGCGCAGGCGGCGGAACATTTCGGCGGCATCGATATATTGGTGAACAATGCCAGCGCCATTTGGCTGCGCGGCGTGCTCGATACCCCGATGAAACGTTTCGATTTGATGAGTCAGGTCAATTCGCGCGGCAGCTTCCTGTGTGCACAAAAGGCTTTGCCGTATCTGCTGAAGTCGTCCAATCCGCATATTCTCACTCTTGCGCCTCCGCCGAATCTCGATCCGAAATGGTGGGGTTCCTTTACCGGCTATACCTTGGCAAAAATGGGTATGAGCTTCGTCACCCTGGGATTGGCTGAAGAGTTCAAGGGCCGCGTTGCAGTGAACGCATTATGGCCTAAGACCGTCATCGCTACCGACGCCATCAATATGATTCCCGGCGTGGATACTAACGCTGCGCGGACAGCCCAAATAGTCGCTGACGCTGCCGTTGCTATTCTGCAACAACCGGTTAGCAGCAGTGGCCAGTTTTATATTGATGAAGACTACTTGCGCAGCAACGGCGAGACCGATTTTGAGCAGTACGCCATTTTGCCGGGAACGCCGCTCCTGCCTGACTTTTTTCTGTAAGGGATTGCCATGAAATACCTGCATGCCATGGTGCGTGTCCGAGATCTGGAGGCCTCATTGAAGTTTTTCTGCGAGGCCTTAGGTCTGGTGGAAAACCGCCGTCGGGATTACCCGCAAGGCCGTTTCACTCTGGTGTATCTGGGCGCGCCTGCCAATCCGGATTCGGAAATCGAATTGACCTACAACTACGATGATGAAGACTACGGCAGTGCCCGCAATTTCGGGCATCTGGCATTTGAAGTTGATGACATCTATGCCGCCTGCAATCGTCTGCAAGCCGCCGGCGTCATCATCAACCGGCCGCCACGGGATGGCCGCATGGCATTCGTGCGCTCACCGGATGGCATTTCGATTGAGCTGCTGCAGAAAGGAACGGCG